>JAFWDX010000374.1 GCA_017515945.1 Blautia sp.
CATGAGTCAGGGGGACAGGTTCCTTGACTCATGCCTATGCAGGAGTCAAGCTCCTGTCCCCCCTGACTCATCTATGTTCGCCTGAATACTTCACATAGGCCTCAGGATACACCCTCTGAACCTCCGGGAGCCTTGCCTGTGCCTGTTCTTCGGAGCCGTATACTCCCGCACTCACCACATACCACATCTCCGGATTGAGATTACTCCAATCCGTTGTCACAAATACAGTACTCCAGATTCCCTGCGCAGAAAGCTCATTCGCATATCCCTGCGCTTCCGACAGGCTCTTTGCAGCCTGACACCAGATTCCATAAAATGGTGTCTGAGCGTTCGTTTCGATCTCTGCCGAATCCCGCCCGTCATCAGGACATATCTCTCCCTTATAAGCGCCGGTGTATTTGACATACGCATCCGGGTAATATTTCTGCACATGCGGCAAAGCCGCCCTGGCTGCTTCCTCGGTCGAATATGCTCCCGCGCTCATCACATACCAGAATTCCTGATTCAGATTGTTCCAGTCGGTCGAGACATAAACTCTCGCCCGAAAGCCCTCTGCTGAAAGCTCCTGGGCCTCCTGCTGAATATCCGCATATGTCTTTGACGCTGAGCACCATACGCCATAAAAGGGCGTCATCGACTCTGCTCTGCCGGCAGCCTCTGCCACTCCTGGTCTACCGGCAGCCTCTGCCACTCCCTGTGATCCCCCCGTCGCATAAGGTGACAGATCGACCTCCTGATTCAGCAGGTTCGTCCCCTTTCCTGTCAACGGATCCACATAATACCAGTCCGCGGTGGCCGTATGCGCGTATTCCGACCCGTCCTGCACAATATCATACAGATGGAGCGTGACGGAATCATCCCTGTTGACCTGAGCTTCACAAAACGCCGGTCTGTAATGGTACGGTGATGTTGCTTCATAATAATCAAGCGCCATCCTGCACAGCTGATCCGTCGTGTAACCCGCATCTGCAGATGCGGTAACTGACAACGCCAGCAGCATGACCCCTGCCATAAAAGATTTCAGCTTCATTTTGGACCTCCTTTCATCTGTGAACACAAGAGTACCGTATCTTGTGTTCCATCATCTGTGACGACAGTTTATGTGTGCCAGAATCCCTTAGGATCTGTAAAGAAGCAATTTCACCGTCCTGCTTATCTTTTCGTCCGGTCGCAGCGGTCTAAAATTACTTTCATAGTCCGCTAAGCGCGATCATTAACCGTCACACTCGAGCAAAAATCCTGCACAATCCGGCAAAGTTATTTCTTTACAGCTCCTTATGTTACTGATCTGATTTATATTTTACTCTTTTTTATTTAAATTTTCAATCAATAAAAGAGTACATAAATCAGGGGTCCAGGCTCATTGGAAACCTGGACCCCTGACTCATTCCCTTACTCTGCAGTATTCGCAGCTTCTGCCTTATTGATCTTTCTCTGGTTAAACAGCGAGAAAATGACCACGCCCACAGCGACCACAAAGAACCCGACCGCGATGGGATAATGCCGGATCTCCCAGAAATTGCCCTGGTTCAGATCCATAAAGCGGACAAAGTTCTGTTCGCACATCGGCCCCAGGATCAGGGCCAGCAGGATCGGCGAAAGCGGGAATTCATATTTATTCATCAGCCAGCCGATGACGCCGAAGAAAACGCATACGCCGATATCGAACGCGTTTTTGTTGATGGAAAACGCGCCTAGCAGTGAAACAATGAGAATGATGGGATACAGCATCCTCTTTTCCAGGGACACGATCTTGGCGAATACGCGCACGCCCGCGCAGCCGACCAGCAGCATGGCCAGGTTAGCCAGCATCAGGGCGGCAAAGACCTTGTACACGGTCGGCAGTTCAGACACATACATCATTGGGCCGGGCTGGATGCCTTTCATAATAAAAGCGCCAAGAAGGATCGCCGTGACGGAATCTCCGGGGACACCCAGAGAAAGGAGCGGGATCATGGCACCGCCCGAACACCCGTTATTGGCGGATTCCGTGGCAGCCACGCCGTTGGGAATACCGGTGCCCCATTTTTCCGGATGCTTGCTGACGCCCTTATTGAAGGCGTAGGAAACAAACACGGCAATGTCGCCGCCGGCTCCCGGGATCGCGCCGATAAAGGTCCCGATCAGTCCGCCGGAAAGGATGTTCGGCAGGATCGTCCGGATCGTCTTGCCATCCGGCAGAACGCGGGTGATCTTTTCATTTGACTTCGCCTGTGCGCTCTCGCGTCCGGCGATGATACGCTCAACACCTGCTATGACCTCGGCCACGGCAAAAAGGCCGATCAGCACAGGGATAAAGCTCAGGCCGCCCTTCAGGCTGGTGACGCCGAAGGTAAAGCGCTGTTTTGAATAGGTCGGATCCAGGCCGATGGTGCACAGCAGCATGCCGAAAAATGCGCTGATCAGGCCCTTGGCGATGGATTTGCCTGAGATGGAAATGATGACGGACAGACCGAAAATAGCCAGCATCAGCATTTCGGCGGAGGTAAATTTCATGGCAACCTTTGCCACCAACGGGGAAAGGAAGGTCATGATCAGGGCACCGATGATACCGCCGCAGAAGGAAGAAAACATGGCCACCGACAAAGCTCTGCCAGCTTCACCCTTTTTGGCCATGGGATAGCCGTCCAGCAGGGTCGCCGCTGCGGAGGGCGTGCCCGGCGCATGGATCAGGATCGCGGAGATCGACCCGCCGTACATGCCGCCGCAATAAATTCCCAGCAGCAGGCCGATTGACGGAATCAGGTCCATGCCAAAGGAAAACGGGATGAGCAGCGCCACACCCATGGTGGCCGTCATGCCCGGAATGGCCCCGAGCAGTACACTGCCGGCAGCGCCGAGCAGCGTCATCAGCAGCACCTGGGGGCTCAGAAATACATTCGCGTAACTGGAAAAAAGCAGACTCCAATCCATAAAACACCCCTCCTGACTTATATTTTGTCCACCATGTCTCTCAGCACTTCAAGCACGCCCATGGGGATATTCACCGCAAGGAATTTGTAGAAAACGATCCACATACCCAGCGGGACCAGTGCCGAGACCAGCAGGAGCTTTACCGGGCTGCGCAGCCCGATCAGCCACATGATGATGCCTGAGAGGAAAAAGCTGACCACCACATAGCCCAGATCCTTAAAGAATCAGACATACGCGGCACAAAGAAGGATCACAAAAAGAGCGGCAAGCACGCCTTTGTCTTTGAAGGGATTCAGGGATTCCGCCTTCTCGGCCAGATAGGTACCCGGCTTGAGATTGAGCAGGGCGAAAATCGACTGCACGAGCAGGATCACCGTAAACACGGTCATGCCGAGGATCATGATCCTGGGGAAGGTAGACGGCTGGACCGCGCCGTCCTTTACGGTCTTGATCTGTCCGGTCTGCAGCCAGGCCCACAGTTCAAAGCCAAGCAGGAAAACGGAGACGATCAGGTTGGAAAAAGCTTTTGTCTGGGTTTTTTTCACGTTTACTCACATCCTTTTTCGCTTTTTTATACTAGAGGGTCTTAATACGTGGAACGCTCTGCTTCCACGTATTTAGAGCCTCTGCATATACCGCGCGGACAGCAATGTACATTTTCCATTTATTTGATCGCGCGAGTATAAGAGAAAAAGGAGCAGGCATGCCTGCCTGCCCCTTCCTTAATATCAATTTATTATTCTTCTTCGATCAGACCGACAGTCGCCATGGCTGCAGGTACGTCCTCAGCAGCGCCTGCCAGGTATTCGCCGTATGCCGGGCCGTCGAGGTAGTCGATCTTCTGACCAAGGTTGGCCATGGCCTCAACAAACTCGGGATCCTCGATGGCTGCCGCGCAGGCTTCACCGAGCTTCGCAACGATCTCCTCATCGGTACCAAGCGGAACGGCCATGCCGCGCTGTGTCGCGTAGAGGATCTCATAGCCCTGCTCTTCACAGGTGGGAACATCCGGGAAAATGTCGTTGCGGACGCTGTCCATGATGCCGAGCATGGTAAGATCGCCGGACTCCACGAAGGAACGTGCCTCAGCCGCAGATACGGTCACGCCTGTGATCTCGCCCTGGGCCGCTGCTTTAACAGCAGGAGCGGCACCGTCGGAATAAGTGATCATCTTGATCTCGATGTCGGCTGCATTCATCAGATAGCCGCCGGCCACATGCCATACGGAACCGGAGGAGGAACCGCCCATGGTCACTTCACCGGGATGCGCTTTGCAGTAGTCGATGAAGGTAGCCAGATCGGTGACGCTGTTCTCCTCAGCCCACTTGGTGTTGACGGTGATCGCCGCGGCGTCCGTGTTGACACGGCAAAGCGGGATATAGTTCTCATAAGTATAGTCGGACATGTCCAGAGGCTTGTAGGAAGCAAGCTCCCAGGTGATCATACCGATGGTGTAGCCGTCGTTATCCGCGTCGGCAATGGCTTCATGTCCGATAACTCCGCCGGCTCCGGTCAGGTTGTCAACGGTGATGGTAACGCCGAGCTGTTTCTCCAGGGCTGAGCAGAATGCGCGCAGGCAGTTGTCCGTGCCGCCGCCGGCGCCCCAGGGATTGATGGCAGTGATGCCCTTGTCCGGATAGTCCGCAAGAACGGTAACGGGCAGGCTCATGATCATGGCGAGTGCCAGGGAAAGACTCAAAAGCTTCTTTTTCATGATGTACTCCTTTGTAAAAACGCTGTAATGATTGTTAAATTACGGTAAAATTTTAGCATTTTACGCCAAGGGATGTCAAGGTTTGATGAAAATTATTTGTGACATGAGTCAGGGGGACAGGTTCCTTGACTCATGAGTCAGAGGCATGAGTCAAGGGGACAGGTTCCTTGACTCAATGAGTCATGGGGGGATAATTTGTGACTAAATGAGTTATGTGGCAGAATTTGTGACTCAATGTTCCTGA
>JAFWDX010000375.1 GCA_017515945.1 Blautia sp.
CCAGGCACACTTTCAATGCGACGACAGGAGCCTGCGCCTGGCCTCGTAACTGTGAAGGAGCTTGTGACTGAACAGTTACAACAATTACAAAATCATCATAAACGTGAAAATCCAATTACATTACATTTATACTCGCGCGATCAACTAAATGGAAAATGTACCTGATTTTCCGCTGCATATCCCTGCAGATATACATAAAGATATAACATATAAATCTAAAATTTAAAAGACGAAATTCAGGCCAAATTAAAATGGTCTCTCAAGTATAGTCATTATGCACATTTTTCCGCCGTATAAATTATGCATATGTTACGATTATTCAATGTCTTATAGCTAAATGTAAAATACTTTAAATTAATCTTGACAAGATTGTGCCAGGAGAGTATCATAAACTCATAAAGCAAGCGTAACTGACAACCTGCTACCACCGGTACCTGTACCGGACATTCGTTTCAACAGCTTTTCTAAAAAAGGAGGAAAATCGAACATGATGAAAAGATGGTTGGGCATCGCTCTGACAGCCATGATGGCTGCCTCACTTCCTTTCACCGCCATGGCTGAAGAGGCTGCAGAGGGTGAAGCTACCGCAGTTACCACAGTCGGTCCCGAGGACGGCACACACTTTGAGCTGTGGTCATTCGTAGACGTTCATAACGAATTCTACGGCAAGATGGTCGAGGCCTGGAACGAGGAGAATCCCGACAAGCAGATCAACGTCACCTTCAGCACCTATCCCTACAGCGACATGCACAACAAGCTGATGATGTCCCTGCAGGCCGGCAGCGGTGCTCCTGACATGTGCGACGTCGAGATCGGCCAGTTCCCGAACTACACCGGCGATGACTGCCCGCTCTATCCGCTGACAGATGCTCTGGCCGACTATGAGGCTGACCTGGTCACCTCCCGTCTGGATGTCTATTCCAAGGCTGACGGCACCAGGATCGGTGTTCCGACCCACGTAGGCGCTGCCGTTATGTACTGGAATGCTGAGATCTTTGAGCAGTATGGCCTGGATTACAAGTCCGTCAAGACATGGGACGACTACACCGAACTCGGCAGACAGCTGAAGGAAGCCTCCAACGGCGAAGTTTACCTGACCAGCGTGGACACCGGCGGTGTTGACTGGATGTGGGTAGCCATGGCTGAGTACGGCGAAGACTGGACCGGCGGCCCGGACGGCGAAGTCAATGTCCAGCTCGAATCCGTTAAAAAGATGATGACCATGCAGCAGGAATGGCTGAATGAAGGCATCGCCATGATCTCCACTGACGGACACGTAGACCTTGAAGCAGGCTTCAAGAACGTCTCCGAAGGCAAAATCGCTTCCTTCCCCAAGGCCATGTGGTACATGAGCCGTTTCGTCAACTATATGCCCGAAATGGAAGGCAAATATGACATCACCACGATCCCCGTATTCGAAGAAGGCCAGAAATGCTCCGTAGGTATCGGCGGTACCGGTACAGTCGTCACCGAGCAGTGCCAGAATCCTGAACTCGCAGCTGAGTGGCTCGCATGGGCAAAATGCTCTCTCAGCGGTGAAGAACACATCTGGGCCGACCTCGGATTTGACGTCTGCAACAAGTCCCTGTGGCATGATGATGCTTTCGCCTTTGACGAGAGCAATGTTTACAACACCTTCTTCCGTGTAAAACCGTACGAAATCCTCAGACAGCTGGATGACGAGGATGCCATCGGCACCGTTTACACCGTATCCGCTTCTCCGACGATCAACGACTACATGTGCACCACCACTCTGAACGAGGTATTCGAGGATGGTATGGATGTGGAAGAGGCTCTGCAGGAGGCTCAGGATTACATCGATATGGAATTAATGTAAGCCTTTTCAGTTGCTCCTGGTAACAGAAAACTGAACAGCAAGCATGTAAGGGAGGCCCGGGAAATGTTTCCCGGGCCTTTTTCCGTACCACCGGAAAGGAGGAGTTTTCCTTGTCTAATTTTAAAAAGCTTCTGCATTCTCAGAAGGTCGCGCCTTTTATCTTCTGCCTGCCCTTCGTCCTGAGCCTGATCATCTTCTGGGCCTATCCCCTTATCAGCGGCATCGTCATGAGCTTCCAGGATATCACCTTTTCAAACAGGGTCTGGGTCGGCACCGCTCATTACACCAAGCTGCTGAAGGATAAATTCTTCATCACGGCCGTCCTGAACAGCGTCGAATACATGCTGCTCACTCTCGTGCTGCTGATCCCGATCCCGATGCTGCTGGCTGTCCTTATGGAAAGCCGCCTGACCAAGGCCAAAGGTCTGTGGAAGGTCATCATGTACATTCCGGCCCTGACCTCCGTCGTTATCTCCGGTATGCTTTTCCGTATGATGTTCTCCGAGGCCGCCGGTTCCCAGATGAACCAGATGCTCGCCTTCTTCGGACGCGCTCCGATTCCGTGGCTCAAGGCCAAAGGCACTGCCTGGATCGGCCTGCTGCTCCTGTGTATGTGGAGATGGACCGGCGTCAACATGCTGTATTTCCTCTCCGGCCTTAAAGCCATCGACGGCTCGATCTATGAATCCGCGGACATCGACGGTGCGACCCCAAAACAGAAATTCTGGTATCTCACCCTGCCGCTGATCAAGCCCACCACCATCTATGTGGTAACGATCTCCGTATACGCCGGCCTGTCCATGTTCCTGGAGAGCTTCATGCTGTGGAACGGCAACTCCTCACCAAAGAACATCGGTCTGACCATCGTCGGCTATCTGTACAAACGTGGTATCGAGAAAAATGATCTGGGTTATGCCTGCGCCGTAGGTATGGTTCTGATGGTCATCGCGCTGATCATCAACTTCATCCAGCTGGTTGCCACGGGCACATTCAAGAAGGAGGAAAGGTGATATGGCTAATAATTCAAGTGCGCCGAAAACCATTGAATCCAACCACAAGGTCGCAATGGTCCTGACCAACCTGCTTTTTATCGTTATCTGCTTCCTGATCGCATTCCCGCTGCTGGCAGGCCTGCTGGCCTCCTTCCGCCCCGGCCGTGAGCTGGTGCAGAACGGTCTGGCCATCAACTGGGATTTCTCCACCATGACGCTGAACAACTACAAATACCTGTTCGGCATGCTGGGCTCTGACAGTGTCATCGACTCTGCCAAGTATTTCATGTGGTATAAAAACTCCCTGATCCTGACCATCTCCACGGTCATCCTGACCCTGTTGGTCTGCTACTTTGTCTCCTATGGCATCACCATGTATCCGAAGTTCAAGCTCAGCGGCTTCCTTCTGTTCATGGTCATCGCCACCATGTGCGTACCCTTTGAGATCCTGATGCTCCCGCTGTATCAGGAGGTTACCGTATTAAAGCTCATCGACACCCGGGCCGGCGTCATCCTGCCGGGTCTGTGCGCGGCTTCCACGATCTTCTTCTTCCATCAGTACATGCAGGGCCTGCCCAGAGAGCTGCTGGATGCCGGCCGTATCGACGGATGTACCGAGTATGGCATCTCCGTCAAGATCATGATGCCGATCTGCAAGCCCGCCTTCGCCTCCATGGCGATCCTGTGCGCGATGGGTTCCTGGAACAACATGCTCTGGCCGATGCTCGTATTCCGCAGCACCAACAAGTTCACGCTGCAGATCGGTCTGAATACCCTGCTGACCCCCTATGGAAACAACTATGACCTGCTGATCGCCGGCTCCATGTTCGGTATTATCCCGATCCTGCTCATCTATCTGCTCTTCCAGAGATATCTGATCGATGGCATGACCGCCGGCGCTGTCAAAGGCTGATGAGGCGTAACTGTTCAGTCACAAGCTCCTTCACAGTTACGATGCGGACAAATAAATGGCAAAATACTATGTGAACGCTGCTGCCCGCAAGGCAAAGATCAACAAAGAAATCTATGGACATTTTTCCGAGCATCTGGGACGCTGCATCTACGAGGGTCTCTATGTCGGAGAGGATTCGGAGATTCCCAACGTCAACGGCATGCGCACCGACGTCGTCGAAGCGCTCAAAGAGATCCGGATCCCCGTGCTCCGCTGGCCGGGAGGCTGCTTTGCGGATGAATACCACTGGAAGGACGGCATCGGGCCGAAGGAAACCCGCAAGAGGATGATCAACACCCACTGGGGCGGCGTCGTCGAGGACAACAGCTTTGGCACCCATGAGTTCATGGAGCTCTGCCGCCAGCTGGAATGCGAGACCTACGTGAACGGGAATCTGGGCAGCGGTACGGTCCAGGAGATGTCGGAATGGGTCGAATACATGACCTTTAACGGTGTATCTCCCATGGCCGACCTGCGCGCGAAAAACGGCCATCCCGAGCCCTGGAAGGTGGACTTCTTCGGTGTCGGCAACGAGAACTGGGGCTGCGGTGGCAACGTGACGCCGGAGTTTTATGCCAATGAATACCGCCGTTATCAGACCTATGTGCGTCAGTACAGCGCCCAGGACGGAGATATTCCTTCCATCGATACGCCGGAGCTGATCCGCCGGATCGCCTGCGGAGCCAATGTCGCCGACACCGACTGGACCGAAGGCGTCCTGCATACCCTTTTCAGACATTGCGACGAGGAGCGCCACGGCAATCTGGACGGTCTTTCCCTGCACTACTACGTACATCCGGAGGGCTGGAAGATCAAAGGCAGCGCGACAGAGTTTGACGAAAAGGTTTACTACAAAACCCTGTCCAAGGCGCAGCACATGGACGACCTGATCCGCATGCACGGAGCGATCATGGATAAATATGACCCCGAAAAGAAGGTCGGCATGATCGTGGACGAATGGGGCACCTGGTACACGGTAGAGCCGGGCACGAACCCGGGCTTCCTCTATCAGCAGAACACCATGCGCGACGCCCTTGTGGCAGCCATCACGCTCAATGTCTTCAACCATCACGCGGATCGCGTGCGCATGGCCTGTCTGGCCCAGATGGTCAATGTGCTCCAGTCCGTGATCCTGACGGACGGCCCGAGGATGATCAAAACGCCTACCTGGCATGTATTTGATCTCTACAAGCTCCATCAGGACGCAGACCTGGTGGAAAGCTGGATCGAAACGGACGAGATCGGCGCGGAGCCCGAATTCCAGGTGCCGGAGCTTTCCGAGTCCGCCTCCGTGGACGCGGACGGTCATCTGCAGCTGACCGTAGCCAACCTCTCTCTCACCGAGGAGAAGGCTGTGGACGCCGCGATCGCCGGCTTTGTCATCGGCAGCGTGCAGGCCCGTATCCTGACCGGCGATGCTCACGCCATGAACACCTTTGAGGAGCCGGATACCGTCGCTTCCTGTGAGTTTAACGGCGTGCGGGTCACCGCAGACGGACTGGCCTTTACCCTGCCGCCCTGCAGCGTGATCCGGATCACCTGCTTTCCGAGATGATGAATAAAGATTTCTTTGCAGACGCGTCCCCCGGACGCGT
Organism: Blautia sp.; assembly: GCA_017515945.1. Classification (GTDB taxonomy): domain Bacteria; phylum Bacillota; class Clostridia; order Lachnospirales; family Lachnospiraceae; genus Blautia_A. Next base: position 5,377 of record JAFWDX010000375.1, read on the forward strand.
CTGCCGCAAATGCCTGCTCCGGGATATGCCCGGGCAGGCATATTTTGAAAGTCTGGAAAACTACATAGAAAGGCTTGACAGTGACCTGAAGGTAGCCCCGGATGTGTATGAACGGCGTCTCGGGCTCTGCCGGGACTGTGACAATCTCATGGAAGGGATGTGCCGGATCTGCGGCTGCTTTGTGGAGCTGCGGGCCGTCATGAAGAAGAACGGGTGTCCGAAAGTTCATCCAGAGTGGTATCCGGAAAATGAGTCAGGGGGACAGGTTCCTTGACTCATCCGCGAACAATGTTCACAGTTTGTTTGGAGGAATTGAACCTATCAAATCATCCGGTTACGCGATAACACTTCCGTTTAGATCATGAATAATAAACAGAGTAGATCGTGAATAATAAACAGAGAGCCATCCCCTGTAAGGATGTGGAGGTAA
>JAFWDX010000376.1 GCA_017515945.1 Blautia sp.
TGGGACGATAAAGTAACGGTGTTGGTAACGTAAATGGGGTGGGCGAACTGGCACAGCAAGTAGGCGGGGAATCAAAACAGTCTTCGTGAAACAACCCTGTGCCAAGGCGCCATCTCCTTGACGCTCCATAAATATATTGTTATAATGAACCATGTATATGTATTAATATGAGAGGGACGTAAGATGCAAGGAGGCAATTCAGGCAGACTGCCTGCCGCCGGTCTGGTTTTTTTTGAGGGACAGGAAAAGCCCAGGCAGTATGTGATCTTTCAGGAGGCTGTGGTAAAGGGAAAATGCCCGATGGAGGTGTTTACGACCTCCAGTCTGCAGCTTGAGTATTCCTTCCTGGCTGAAGAGCAGAGTCTGATCTTTGCCAGAGACGGGACATGGTATTTTAAAAATCTGACGGATGACGTTTTTACCTTTGTCGACGGGAAGCATGTCAAATGCGGCGATGAGGCCGAACTGCGGGACGGCTGTGTGATCCGGCTGGTCAATGAACGAATGCTGACGGCGGTTTTTTTCGCCAATTATGTGAGCGGCAGAGACTGGCGCATTCTGAATATGGATGATGGCCGGCACACGGTCAATATTACGGAAAAAAAGGGGAATGAAGCGGGTTCCTCGCTTTCGTTTGAGTTTGAGAACGGCCACTGGAGCATGCAGGACTTTCTCGCTGAGGAGGTGCTGCACAATGGCGCCCCGGTAAAGGATAAGATCCGGATCCGGATAGACGATATGATCCAGATCGGCGATACCCGTTTTGTCTTTGAAGGATCCGGACTTGTTTACGGCTATCCGCTGCAGGAGAGCGGGCTCTCGATACAGATCGATGAGAGGTCTGTACATAAGGCGCTGGGCAAGGTTACATTGCTCAAGGATATCAATCTGTCCATTGAGCCGGGCAACATGGTCATGATCCTGGGCGGCTCCGGGGCAGGCAAGAGTACGTTTGTGAATGCCGTTACCGGGTATGAAAAGGCGCAGGCCAGGATTACCGAGGGCGAACTGGATTACTACAGAAATTATAACCAGGTAAAGCACCGGATCGGCTTTGTCCCTCAGGACAATCTCATGCGTGATGAGGATACGGTGGGCAGCACGGTGGCCAACGCGGCTGATCTGCGTCTGCCGAGGAATATGAGCTCCGAAGAGAAACAGCGGCGTATCGCTGCGGTTCTGGAGACCTTTGGTCTCACAGGCAGGGAAAAGGAGCTGGTGTCCAAGCTTTCGGGCGGACAGAAAAAGCGCCTTTCCATCTGCATGGAGTTCATCGCTTCCCCCTCTCTGTTTATCCTGGATGAGCCGGATTCCGGACTGGACGGGATCATGGCCAGGGAGTTGATGGAAAATCTCCGGCTGATCGCCTGTCAGGGAAAGATCGTGATGGTGATCACCCACGCCCCGGACCGCGTGGCCGAGCTGTTTGACAAAGTCATCGTACTGGGGAAGAACTCCGAAACCCATATCGGGCAGCTCGCTTTTTATGGAGGGATTCAGGAGGCCCGTGACTTCTTTGGCGTGAGTACGCTGGAGGATGTCGTCAAACGCATCAATGCCAAAAATGAGGGCGGCGAGGGCCGGGCAGATGAGTTCATAGAAAAATACAGAGTTTATTCGGCTGCGAGGGACCAGACACCGGCTGCCCTGTTCAGTGACGAGGATGTGTCAGATGAGACGGACGGAGACTGGTCAGGTCAGGACAGAGCTGAGGATCATGTCAAGAGTTCATTTGAAAAAGCGCGGTATAAGAGTCGTCTGGGACAGATTCCGGTCTATCTGGGCAAACAGTTCCGCCTCATGATCAACGAGATGAACTGGAAGGTCCTGCCGATGGCCGCGGTGATCGCGTTTCTGGTGGTCTATGTGCTGGGCAGGAGAATGTTCCGCAATATGGAGTACACCAAGTACGGCTCTCTGGCTGTGATCTGTGTATGTATCTGGAACGGGATGTTCAACTCGATCCAGGTCGTATGCAAGGAGCGCAGCATCATCAAGAGAGAACACCGGGCGGGCCTGCACATAACCTCGTATCTGGCTGCGCATATGATCTACCAGGCTGTGATCTGCCTGCTGCAGGTAGCGATCAATATTGCCATATTCCGTTTCTTCGGGATGTATTTTCCGGATACCGGACTGGTTACCGGATCCTTTACAATGGACCTGGCCATTTCGATGTTCCTGGTGACATACGGAGCCGACATGCTGGCATTGATGGTGTCGTGTTTTGCGCGTACAACGACTACGGCCATGACCATCATGCCGTTTATCCTGGTTGTACAGCTTGTCTTTGCGGGCGGCGTTTTTCCGCTTGAAAGAAAAGGAGCGGTATATCTTTCTCAATTTACATTGAGCAACTGGGGCATCACCGCGGTGAATATTGCGGCCGATTATAATTCCCAGTCATCTGTACTGGTCACGGAGGCTCTTGGGCTGATGCAGGGTACAGGGGATGACTTTATTGAAAAGGTTCACGATGTTCTGGAGATCGAAGAGGTTCGTGCTTCACTGGAAGCATATACCGCGAAGCAGCAGCAGGAAGTCATTTACAGCTATGACCGTAAAAACCTGCTGAAGTGCTGGATGATCCTGGTTTCATTTTGTGTGTTATATATTCTGGTGGGTCTGATCCTGCTGGAGCGTATCGACAAAGATAAACGGTAGGGGGTACAGACATGAAAAAAAGATGGCTGTATCGCTGTATACCTTCCGTGCTGCTGGCGATGATCATGGCGCTGAATACGGTATTGCCGGCTCAGTGCACAGAGCAACGCCCGACTGGAGGAGTCCGGGTGGAAAAGGCTGCAGACAAGCCGCTTCCGGACGACGCACAGGCAGCACAACCGGATACGGATGAAGAAGGTCCGGTTGTTGCACAGACAGAGCAGAGTACGGATGAGGAAACCCTGGACGGTGCACAGGCAGCACAACCGGATTCGGATGAAGAAGGTTCGACTGCTGCACAGACAGAGCGGGGTACGAATGAGGAAACCCTGGACGGTGCACAGGCAGAACAGACGGAGGAAAAAGCCCAACCGGTTGAAAGGAGGAGGACTAAAGTCGACGAGCTTGTCGATGCGCTCATAGACTGGGCAGCAGGGATCATGTTTCCGGATATGGAGCCGGATGAAGTCAGGCGTTTTATCATGGCCGCCTATGATGTCGCCGTTTCCGATGAGTTTCAGTCGCTGATCGCCCATCCCGAGGTGCGCGAGCTGATCGACGCGCTTTTCGAGAAGGCTGCCGGGCTTTCCAGAAATAATCCGGAGCTGGCAAAGAGGATCCTGCAGACAGCCGGTATCGGTGAATCCGTGGCAGAACTGCTGGTATATCTGCTTTCACATCGTGAAGATCTGCAGGGACTCCGGCAGATGGCATCGGAGACAGAACTCGGACAGCTGATCGTCAAGGCTCTGGACAAACTGGACTGGTCGTATGAAGTCGTGACGACACCGCCTGCTGCACCATCGGACTGAGACAGGGAGGAGATACAGGATGGGAGTTAGAGAGCTGACAGTTGAAGCAAAAACAGAAAATCTCAGTCAGGTGCTCGCATTTCTGGAACAACGGCTTGAGGAGCTGGACTGCCCGATGAAGGCGCAGATGCAGGTCGAGATGGCCCTGGAGGAAATGTTTGTCAATGTTGCAAGCTACGCATATAAAAGAGATCCTTCTGCGGTTTATCCTTCAGAACTGGTTACCATCCATGTGGAGGACACAGAGGATCCCCGCAGTGTGGCCGTGACGCTGACAGACTGCGGGATGCCGTTTGACCCTCTCAAGCAGGAGGAGCCTGATATCACGTTGTCTGCGCAGGAGCGTCAGATCGGCGGGCTTGGGATTTTCCTTGTGCGAAAGAGCATGGATCATGTAGAATACGAACATAAGGATGGAAAGAATATCCTTACTTTCAGGAAGAATCTGTAGAAGCATACAGATGGATTTATTTAATAACTAATGGACAGTTAAGAAAGGAGTTACTGAAATGCTGAACATCTACAAGACAGAGAACGGAACCGAGCTGATGATCGCACTCGAGGGGAGACTTGACACCGTTACATCTCCGACTCTTGAGGGAGAGCTGAAAAATGCACTCGATGGCGTGGAGAGTCTGATCTTTGATATGGAAAAGCTCCAGTACATTTCATCTGCCGGACTGAGAGTTTTGCTTTCCGCGCAGAAGGTCATGAACAGACAGGGCAGCATGGTCGTCCGCAATGCCTCCGATGATGTGAAGGAGATTTTTGATGTTACCGGTTTTTCCGATATCCTGACGATCGAATAAGAGATTGAATGTAACTGTGAAGGAGCTTGTGACTGAACAGTTACGATTGAATAAATGCCGCAGGAGGATGCTCCTGCGGCTTTTTTATGTGGCACGGTGCCTCATTCTTCTGCCACGTGACCATGAAGCCCGCGGGCAGCCGGGGAACAGTGGTATTTTTTCCGGTACGCATAGTAGAAGGCTGAATAATTTTTGAATCCGCTCTGAAAGCAGGCCTGTGTGATGGCGGCCCCGGTACCCAGCATGCTGTTGGCCAGATAAAGGCGTTTTTCAGTAATGAATTCACCGAGGGTACAGCCCATTTCTGCCTTAAAGAGGTGCATCAGGTAGGAACGGCTCAGAAAAACGGCGCCGGCGATCTGGTCCGCATTCAGTTCATCCTGGGTGAGATGGGTGTTGATGTATTCGATGCAGCGGCGTATGACCGGATTTTCTGAAACGTCACCTGTAAAGGCATAGTCGGGCTGACTGCCGGCACGGTTCAGAAAGATCAGGAGTTCGATCAGCTTTGCGCGCTGCAGCAGGAATGAGTAAGGATCCGGTGTACTGTCTGCGGCAATGGTGTTTTTCAGCTGCTTTGCCAGAACAGAGAGCTCCTGCGCGTCCTGGACAGAGGCTCTGAACAGCTCCGGACGGTCCTGGCCTGCTTCATCCGTACGCTTAAAGCAGCGGAGCAGATCGCATCCTTCTTCGTGATAGCGGTCGCCGAAGCCGGGGGAAAGGTAGATGATCAACCGTTCATAAGGCGCATCCTGTGTGAAGACAGGCGCGTGGATCCGGCCGGAGGCTACAAAGACCACATCTCCGGGTTGGAGCTGATACTGACGTCCCTCGATGCCGTATCCGATGCTGCCGCCCAGGAGGATCAGGAGTTTGTGAAAGTCATGGTAATGATATGGGATGGAATGGGCGGGCGGGGTGGTCAGGTAAAACAGACGGTAGTCGCTGTGGAGGTATCCGGTTTTCTGATAGGGAGTGGGCATGGCACGTTTCCTCCGGTGAGGGGTATTTATGACGGACGGTGCAGGGAGGGGATTAAGCTATACTAGTGGGCCGTCTCAATCATATTAAAAGTTCTTGCACCATCTAGACCGTATATGCCGCGTTGTCGTCAGTCGTCGTAGCCAGAGGGTCTTGATATATGGTAATCTTTGATTTCACGTAACTGTTCAGTCAGCACGTTGCATTTACTGCGAGGTGCTGACTGAACAGTCATTGCAAGGCGTACTTTCAATTCGACGGTACACAAAGGGCGTCCCGTAGGAGGAA
>JAFWDX010000377.1 GCA_017515945.1 Blautia sp.
ACACAAAAGGACCGTCCCTCTGTGTTATAGATCTGCGATCCTGATCGTGAAGTCTGTGCAAAGTCCAACAGGGATTGCCTCATCAAAGGTGTATGTAGAGCCTTCCGGATTATTCCCGAAAAGGAAAACATTAACTATTTTTTTTAATGGATTTACGACCCAATACTCTTTAACACCTGCATTTCTGTATTTGAAAAGCTTTATTCCCATATCTCTCTTTTCAGTGGCAGGACTCGTGATTTCAATAATCCAGTCCGGTGCACCGTCACAGCCATTCCCATTTTCTGTCTTTCCAGGATCGCAGATGATTACGATATCCGGTTCGAAGTAGTTATACTCATCCTCCAGACCGTTCAGGAATACGGCAAAAGGAGAAGAAAATACTTCACAATCCTTTCCAAGGTCGGAAATATGATCACGGATTTGATAGTATAGACCGCCGGAAAGCCTTTGGTGCAAAACCGTTGGCGCGGACATCATGAACAGATCACCGTCGATCAGTTCTGCGTGCTGGTCTTCCGGAAGGGCATTGATATCATCAATGGTATATCCTTTTTCGGCATGTAATGCTCCCATTCAGATGCCTCCTCTCTATACTCGCGCGACGAATGATCTTATTTTTTTAGCTGTTCTATTTTCTGAAGGATCATCTTTTCATTATACAGGAAGAAGAGCAGTGCGCCGATCAGACAGGTGATGGTCGCGATCAGCGCGGTCTGACGGTAGCTGGCCACTGTCTCCGATACCGTCACGGAGGTAAAGACGACAAGTGCCAGTGCCTGCCCCATCTTGAAAGCGAAGGTACGGGCTGCGAAGAACATGCCGCTCCGGTCTTCTCCGGTTTCCAGCCGTGAGAGCTCTGCCACGTCCGCCACGCAGGCCTGTGGAAGGATACCCAGTATCGCCATGGGAATGGCTGCGCAGACAGCCACGATAAATCCCCAATGCAGACCCTTTCCGCAAAGGAAGGTGATCAGGAACACCACGGAATAGGAGAAGAAACCTGTGATGATCAGCTTCTTTTTACCCAGCTTCGGTGCGAGTTTGTTGACCGCCGGATATAACAGCACACTGATAAAGGTCATGGTGGCAGTCAGGACAAAGGTCCAGCTGTCCTCAATCTCCATGAGCTTGGTCTCATAGAAGGCAAGACCGGTCTGGAAAAGGGTCAGTGTGAAGAAATATATGACATCACTGTACACAAAACGGCGGAACTGCCCGTTCTGGAAGGTCTTCAGAAGAGACCTGAACGGAGAGGTCTGACTGGGCTTGCTGTCGATATAATCACGCTCCTTAATGTAGAACGAAGGAATCAGCATGGCAATGCATGCAACGGATGCCATGATGGCAACGGCATATCGGATGGAGTTTTTCTGACCGGTGACACCCTCCAGCATACCGGCTACATTCGGGAGCATAAATGAGAGACTCTGCCCGACGATGAAGGTGAAGGATATATAGGTGGATACATTGATCCTGTGCTCCTGGGTATCGCCCAGTTCTGCAATAAGCGCGTTGTAAGGGGTGCAGAAAATGGTCATGAACAGATAAAAGACCATCAGCAGCACAAAAAGGAATACGTCATTGACGATGATATTGCCGGTCTGAGGCAGCGTAAAGAGCAGAATGGTAACGATGGCAAAGGGAACCGCTATGGCCCGCATAAAGGGAATGCGCCGCCCGCCTTTATAATTGCTCCCGTCTGACCAACCCGCGATCAGCGGATCCGTGACCGCGTCAAAGATCCGCCCGGCAGCCAGCACGAGTCCGAACAAGGTCAGCCTGAACAGGATGGGATTTTGGGTGATGCCGGAGGCAAAGATGCCGGTGTTGGGATTCTGGGCGTCAGGACTGCCGGTGTAATAATACACCATCCAGTTGGAGACGATACCGGACAGGAGGCTCCAGCCAAACTGTCCGATGGCAAAGATCCACAAAAGCCTGTTTGTGATTTTTTTCATGGTACGTTTTTCCTTTCGGTTTTATTTTGTTACAATATAGATTATAGCTGATTCGGAGTTTAAGTACAATGGGTTCAGCGAATGAGTCAAGGAACCTGTCCCCGTGACTCACCCATGAACGCTGTTCACAGAATGTTTGGAGGGCCTGACCCCATTTTCCT
>JAFWDX010000041.1 GCA_017515945.1 Blautia sp.
CACTAGACTCTGTTTGATTTTCATAAAATGAGTCGAGGAACCTGTCCCCGTGACTCATTTAAGCACTCTCTAGTTCAAGCGTGGATAGATTGGAATACAAAAGCCCCATCTCTTTGTGTATACTATGGATTAATGTGTCATACCTGCTCAGTCGCACACTCTTTCACAGTTACGAGGCCACAGCGAATGCGTCCCTTGCAAAGCGTCGCTCATGTCGTCGCATCAGCAGTGCGCCCGGCCTTGACTGTTCTGTTTTTCTCGGGCACCTGCCAGGCCTGCGGTGTCGCAGTATGCGCGAAGTGCTGACTGAGCAATTTACAACCTGTCAATATTCAAAGGAGGTACATTATTCTGTGAAGAAAACCAATCCCAGAAATAAACTCACCGCCGTCGCTTTGAGTGTGACCATGGCCTGTACTGCTCCGGCTGCATTTACCGCAGCCGCTGCGCAGACTCCGGAGTCTGATGCGAAGCCGAACCGGATCGAGGAGATCATCGCGGGCATGACCCTGCGTGAAAAGGCCGGTCAGATGATCATAGCGGACTTTGACACCTGGAAACAGGTTTCTGTGGATGGGGGTGCGGTAAATGTTCCCGTCACCACTCTGCCGGAGGAGGTGAAAGCCGCGATCGCGCGGAATCACTTCGGCGGGATCATCCTCATGAGGACCAACTGCCCGGAGAGTGAACAGACCCTCCGGCTCGTGAACGAGATGCAGGCCGCAAATCTCGCCGGAGATGCGGCAAATCCCGTCCCGCTCCTGATCGCGACCGACCAGGAGGGCGGCATCGTGACGAGGCTTGGCGAGGGAACCAGATGGCCGGACTGCATGGCACTGACGGCGACGGGCGATCCGGCAAACGCAGAATCTGCCGCAAAGCACATCAGCGAGGAGCTTTCCGCCCTGGGCATCAATACAGACTTCGCCCCGGTCCTGGACGTAAATAACAACCCGGCCAACCCGGTGATCGGCCAGCGTTCCTTTGGGGATGATCCGGCCATCGTGGTGCAGTACGGCCTCAGTTACCTTAATGGCCTGCAGGAGGGCGGCACCATCGCTTCCCTGAAGCACTTCCCCGGACACGGGGATGTGGACACCGACAGTCACACCGGCTTTCCCCGCCTGGACAAAACTTACGAAGAATTGAAGGAATGCGAGCTGATCCCCTTCCAGGCCGCCATCGATGCCGGCGCGGATATTGTCATGACAGCCCACATCCAATACCCGAAAATTGAAACTGAAACGTACACCTCCATCACCACCGGCGAAAAGGTCTGTCTGCCAGCCACACTCTCCCGCCGGATCCTGACCGGGATTCTTCGGGAGGACATGGGCTTTGACGGCGTGATCGTCTCCGACGCCCTGAACATGCAGGCCATCATCGACAATTTTGCACTCAATGATGTCTGCGTCATGGCCATCGAGGCCGGAATCGACATGTTCCTGATGCCCGTACCCGCCACGGATCCGGAATCCCTTGCAAAGCTGGAGGCTTTTGAAGACTTCATCTGCGAACAGGTGGAAAAGGGCGTTCTCACCGAGGAGCGCCTGGAGGCTTCCGTCCGCAGGATCCTGACCATGAAAGCCGCCCACGGCCTGCTGGACGTTCCCAAAACGAAGATGACCGATAAAGAGATCACGGCTGCCGCAGCTATTCCAGGCAGCCAGGCTAACCGTGCGCTGGAGTGGGATCTTATGAAAAAAGCCGTAACCCTGCTTAAAAATGAAAATGACCTGCTTCCTCTCAAAATAAAAGAAGGCGAAAAGGTGCTCTGCCTCTATTCATCCGACAGCTGGCTTAATACAGCCGAATACAGCCGTCTGCGTCTGATGGAAGAAGGCCTGCTGCCGGAAGGCGCCGCTTTTGAGGCCATGTCCTTTGGTCTCGAAAACAGGGAAGAGTGTCTGGAGACTGCAAAGAATGCAGACTATGTGATCGGCGTAACCACCCTCTTCGGGGCCTCCGCGCTGGATCCGGCCACAAAAAGCGGCGCGGAAATGGCCGTTCTGGATGACATTATCGAGGTCGTGCACGATGCCGGTCATCCGTTCATCCTGATGAGCGCGTATCTGCCTTACGATGTAGCTCGTTTCCAGGCCGCGGACGCAATCGTGGTGACCTACGGCTCCCTGCCCATGCCGGAGATGCCGGCGGGGAATCAGACCTGCTCTCCCAACATCCCGGCGGCCATGTGCGGAATCTTCGGCGGATATGAATTCGCCGGACAGCTTCCCATAAACATTCCGAAGCTGGATGAGAATTATCATTTCACAGATGAGATTCTGTACGCCAGGGCTGTCAGGAGCGATACACAGAACATGACCGCAGACGGTTCCACAGAGTCCATTACCGACCCTGCCTCTGACGACTCCGCAGAGCCCGAAAACGGCACTCCCTCTGACAATACCACAGAGCCCGTTACCGACCCTGCCTCTGGCGACTCCGCAGAGCCCGTTACCGACCCTGCCTCTGACGACTCCGCAGAGCCCGAAGGCGCCTCTGCCGCAAGCGAAGCAGAAGCCGTACTCACGGACGTGGCAGAAGCCCTCGCCGATGTTTCTTCCCCCCTCCCCGCCCAATGGCAGGCCCAGATAACCTTCCCCGACTGGAAGGGTTACACCGACGACACGCTGGCCATGAACAGCATGTACACCTTTTACGGCTGCCACGGCCAGGGCGCCATCTATGTGCAGCCTGCGACGGATGTGACCGGTTTTAAAATGTATGTAAACGGCACGCCCGTCGACACCTCACAGATGACCGGCGGCGGCACATATCCCGTTGATATATCCGCCCTGGCGATGGACGGGCAAAACACCATCCAGATTTCAAACATCCGTCCCTTTGACCTGGCGCAAGCCGTGACCGTCACGATCCCTTACCCGGAGGTCCTGTCGGGCACACCTGCAGAAGCCGGCATTTCTGAGCAGGCGCTTTCCATGCTGTCCGACATGATCGAAGCGGATGTGGAGAACGGATTCCCCAGTGCTCAGCTCGCCATCATCCGGGGCGGCCGCCTGGTCTACGAAAATGCCTGGGGCAGGCTCAACAGCTATCTGCCGGACGGGAGCGTAAATGAAGACAGCCCCGCCGTCACCACACAGACACTCTATGACCTGGCCTCCGTGACCAAAATGTTTTCCGTCAACTATGCCCTGCAAAAGCTCCTCACCGACGGTGCCGTGGATCTGGACGCAAAGATCACGCAGTTCCTCGGCGACGCCTTCGTGCAGGACACGATCCTGCTCTCCTCCGATGACAGCACCGGATTCCCTGACCTGGACACGATCAAAGACTGGAAGGCCGGGCTGACGATCCGCGACCTGCTCCGGCATCAGGGAGGATTCGCGGCGGATCCGGGTTATTCCAGACCCTGGTTCTATGTCAAAGACCTGGCTGAAGGCGGCTCTTATCCGTCCAATCCCCTTTTTGCAGGGAACGGAGCGGACGAAGCGACTAAAGAAGCGACGATCAAAATGATCTGCAAGACGCCTCTGCAATACAAGCCGGGAACGAAGACCCTGTATTCCGACGTTGACTACATAATCCTGGGGCTGGTCGTGGAAAAGATCACCGGCATGGGCCTGGATAAGTGGCTCAAGGAGACCTTCTGGGATCCCATGGGGCTCACCCGGATCACCTACAATCCTCTCGAAAACGGGTTCACCCCGGACGACTGTGCAGCCACAGAGCTGAACGGCAATACCCGCGACGGAGTTCTCAATATTGAAGGCTTCCGGACTTACACCCTCCAGGGCGAGGTTCACGATGAAACAGCTTATTACAGCATGAACGGCGTGTCCGGGCATGCCGGCATGTTTGCCAGCGCCACAGACCTGGCAAAGCTGGCCTCCGTGATGCTCAGCGGCGGTTACGGAGAGCATCGTTTCTTTTCCGGAAACGTCATGGAACAATTTACCGCACCCAAGAAAGAGGACGCGGGCAACTGGGGGCTGGGCTGGTGGCGCCAGGGCGACTCTCAGCGGGTCTGGTATTTCGGAACCCAGGCGAAGTCCGGCACCATCGGCCATCAGGGCTGGACGGGTACGCTGGTCATGATCGACCCGGATCGTCAGCTCGTGATCGCCTTTCTGACCAATCGCATCAACAGCCCGGTCACAGACCGGCAGGAAAGCCCTGACCAGTTTGACGGCAACTGGTTCACCACCAGCACTGTGGGCTTTGTGCCCCAGATTCTTTCCATCGGTATGGATACGGAGCAGGATATCTCCGCCCAGCTCCTGGATCTCAGCGCGGACATGGTCGTGGAAAGCCTGAAGTTCCTGCCTGCAGG
>JAFWDX010000378.1 GCA_017515945.1 Blautia sp.
TTATTTTCTTCGCCCGCTGCCTGTGTGCTGCCAAGAAATCGGATCAGCCTGTCCTGGAAATCGCGATAATACGGCTTTTCAATGAAGGCCACATGGGACGCTCCTTCGATCACTTCCAGTTCGGAACCGGCCGGAAGGTCGTCAAGGACCGCGTTCACGCGGCTGAAGTCCAGATAGGGATCCTGATCCCCGCAGATCACAAGCGTGGGGACCGTGATTTTTTTCAGATTAATCAGAGACTGTGTTTTGTCCACACAAATATCCCGTCTGCCGCCGTTGGGACTGGATTCTTTGTCATAATGCCAGGAGCCTGAACAAAGCATTTCAATGACAACAGGATCCGCAATCAGGTAATTGAACGTCCCGTCTTCATTTTTCTGGAAATCATCCGCTGCATGCTCCCATGTATTGTGATGGAACGGCTCTGTTACGTCGGCCTTGCCGAGGCCGCTCAGGATGGGCGCAAAAAGGACAAGCCTGTTTATATGCCCGGGATGGTTTGAGACAAACCGGCCGGCCGTCACTGTTCCCCAGCTCCAGCCCAGCAGATCGATCTTGTCCTGCCCGGATATTTCACAGATCTTCTCCACGGCGGCATGGATATCCTCCGCTGCATAATCCGAATCCGGAAGGAAGCCGTCTTCCACTTCCTCTGACTGACCGAATCCCGCGATATCCGGCCGCCATACAGCATAGCCTTCCCGTGCGAGAAACCGTACCAGGCTGTAATCCTCATAATCGATATCGAACTCGTGGGAGGAATATGTAACGCCGTGGATCAGGAGGATATTTCTGTCCGGATTCGATCCTGTGACCGACATGCGGTCCAGATGCAGATCGATGCCGTTTCTTTCCAGAGGGTATTCATTATAGCTGTACGAAACAGACGGCTCCGCCGCGCTGCTTTGCTTTTGTGGTTCCTCCCCGGAAGCACATGTCGCCAGTGAAAAGATCAACATAACGGCTAGAACCATTGCTGTTATTTTCTTCATATCCGATCCTCACTTTTTTCATAAATATCCTTTCGGAATTCCAGACCCTTGATCCATACCGAAGTGCGCCTGCCTTTTACGAAGCATTCCCTGCCATCGAACTTTACCTTGTCCCAAAGCCTGAAACCGAATACGGTGTATGGTGCCTGATTCTCCCTTGATAACTCTGCCCGGTGCAGATTGCGCTCTGAAAAAGGAGCACCGGTTCCAGCGAACCGGTACTCCTCTGATTTCCAGGAGTTTCCTGAAAGGCATGTACCGCAAAATAATCCGCATCTGTGATCCGGCTGAAAAGGATAAGGATCAGAACTCATTTACGAATGGTACAGATTCAGGATATCAGCGGACGTAATACTTGGTCAGGAAGTAGGTCTTCTCCCAGTCAACTATATTCATGGCCGACTCTTTCTCCGCATGGATGTCAAACTCATCGAAGGCCATTACGTACTTGTCCCCCAGGTCATAGAGCGGCCACTCTTTGGCCTTGCCATCCGGCGACACATCGGCGGGAAGCGAAGGGTTGCCGCATTTTGCGAACTGCACCCACATTTTTCGCATGGTCTTTGAGAACGTCTTATCGAGCTCTCTTCCCGTGATGAGAGTATCCTCTGGATGATTGAACAACTCCGAGAGCTCTATCGCATGTCCGCTCTTTGTCATCGGAATGGAGGACTCTACCCTGAAATAGTAAACATAAGTCTTTCCGCCGCCTTTGACCTGATTCTCCGCCGTCCTGATGAGCGGTGCGTTAAACCAGAACTGATCCATAAAGTGGCTGAGTTTATCATAATCCTCACCCGGGAAGTTCTCGCAGAAGCTCTCAGCCAGAGCTTTTTCCTCCTCGGTGCACTGCGCGAGCTTCTCAGCCTTGCATTTCTCCGCCCACGGCATGAAAGCCTCCAAGCCCATCCCGGACACGAAGTAGCTGCACTCGTCCTTCGTGCAGCCCTGCATGATGTCAAGGTCCGCTGCCATGCCTTTCTCATAAGCGTCAAATCCCTCCAGAGGCAGGAATTTACCGTCGCGTTCGGGGCTCGTGATAGGCATCGCGAGCACTTTGGAGGCCGCATTTACGATTTCTTCTGCGTCAAGCTTCATGAGGTCAGCGACAGTTTTGCAGCCCAGTTCCTCCATCAGCGTGTTCGCACACCAGACAGACTGTTCAGTGGATCTGCTGAGAGCAGGTGATCCGCTCTGAGCGATGACACGCTGGAAGTATTTATGCGATCCCTTTACCAGTGGCAGCAGGGTCACAGAGCCGCCTCCGGCGGACTGACCGAAGATTGTCACATTGCCGCTGTCACCGCCAAAGCTCTCGATGTTCTCGTGAATCCACATAAGCGCGGCCAGCTGATCCATAAGGCCGAGATTCTGGGAATCCGGGTAATCTGCTCCGCCAGGCAGGTGAGAAAGACGAAGGAATCCAAGCGCATTGAGACGGTACTCTATTGAGATGAGGATAATGTCCGGGTTCTCCTGTACGAATCTGGTCCCCTCCTCGCGCGGCTCAGTCGTACCGCCGACCTCATAGGCACCGCCGTGGATCCACACCATGACCGGTTTCTTCTGCGCTCCTTTCTCGTCAGCCTTCCAGATATTCAGATGCAGGCAGTCCTCGCCCTGTGGGTAAAGGCTTCCCATCTGACCGGGGTTGCCCACCTGGCAGGGAACTTTTCCGAAATAGTACGCCTCATATACTCCGTCGTCCGGAGTGACGTCCACCGGCGCTTTCCAACGGTATTCCCCGACGGGCTGTTTTCCTACGAAGGGAATGCCCTTATACGCAATGATGTTCCCCGTCTTCTTTCCGACAAAAGTGCCGTTGACACACTTTACTGCCAGAGAGCGGTCATAATTATCGTCAGTAATTTTTTTGTTCTCGCCGTATAATGCATACATCTTCTGTGTTGCTTCTTCCAATCCCATCATTACCATGCCACTTATCGCTTATGCCTCCTTATTCTCAGTCTATAAGGATGTATCCGAATACATCTATCACAATTGTTACTGCTTCAGTTCATCTTCTTCCCGCTGAAATACACACCGCATGGCATGTTATAACTGAATCCTTCATGCTCCGCCGTAAGGAGATCGTTTTCGAATACCAGGAAGTCTGCATCCTTTCCGACAGTGATAGATCCCTTTTTATCTTCAATACCCAGCTGCTTCGCGCCGTTGATCGTATAGCCCAGTATCATTTCTTCCACACTCATGCACTCGCTTGCCGGCGGGAACGCCTCAGGCGTCCTGGCAGATTCGGGCAGCCTGGTCTTTTCGGTGATCCAGCGCGTCATACCGACCTCCATGCCAAGGTAGGGGTTCCAGGCCGTAAAGTCAAGAAAAGAAATGGTGTCGCAGGACCAGGTCACCACCGCGCCAGTGTCCCAGACTGACTTGCATCGATACATATTGAAGGTACGTTTTTCGCCAAACAGGGGAAGATGCTCTTCCGGGAATTCACAGTGCCAGAAGGGCGTATAATTCGCAAACACCCCCAGCTTTGCGAAGCGATCCAGGTCATCATCGTGCTGGAACTTCAGATGGGCGCATGTTACCTTCACATGGTAATTCTCTCCCAGCTCCCTGCGGGCCAGCTCCACGGCGTCCAGCACCACGCGGGACGCGGCATCACCGACAGTGTGCAGGTGCAGATCCAGCCCTTCCTCATTCAGCTTCTTTATAACTTCAGCGAGTTCTTGTGCGGTGAATGCGGTAGATCCTTTTGTATGGGTGTCCTCATAGGGCTCGACCATGGCCGCAGTATGTATCTTCAGAGTTCCGTCCATAAAGACTTTCATGGTATGGACCTTCAGGTGTTCCGTGTTATACTCACGACGGAAACGCTTCAGTTCCTCCAGGCCTTTTTCCACTTCCCACATGGCCGCGACCACATAGCAGCCGTCGATATATACGGGCAGCTTTCCCTCAAGGTCCAAAGCGCGCAGACGCTGATAGACCCGCTCATGAAACTTGTTAAAACCCGGGATGCCGGAATCAAAGACGCCGGTCACGCCTGCGGTTTTACTATAATCGATCCAGCGCTGAAGCGCCGCGTCGATCTGCTCATCGGTCAGGTCCAATGCGCTGTCAAGAATGATCGGCATTTCCGCAGAGCCTTCGAAAACATTTCCGGTCACGTGGCCGTTTTTTCTTACATAATAAGAGATTCCCGGCACAGGATCCGATGTGTCGTCGGTAATGTGATGCCGTTCAAGGATCTTCGAGTTTACCCAGACACTGTGTCCCTCCGCTTCCTGGAGCTGAAGCTCTTCCTCCGGGCAGATCGCGTCAAGGTCCTCCTTTGTGATCTCTTCTCCGTTCAGGTACTTTTTGTCTACCATGAATCTGTACCGTTTGAGACCGGGATTCCTGCTGATATAGTCCTTCATGATATCCATGAGCTCCTGTTTGCTGTTACACGTAATGGCATCTCCCATTTCCACGTATTCAAATCCAATGGGAAAGGTGACATGGACATGGCTGTCGATGATGCCAGGCATGATGAACTTCCCGGCGAGGTCGGTGACAGGCCCCTCATATGCGGACAGTCCGGCTTCATCGCCCACATAGACGAAACTGCCGTCTTTTACTGCAAGGGCTGCAGCATGAGGCTTGTCCTTGTCTGCTGTGAAAATTTTGGCGTTTTTAATAATCAGGTCTGCTTTTTTCATACTGTCTGGCGCATTGATACTCGTGGCTTTCGTCCTGAGTGGAAATACGCTGTAATCTCCTTTCAGTTTAACATTCATTCTCTGGAAACGCGCAGTGATATTCAGTATAATTTTATAATAACACACTTTTTTTGAAAACACAAATTCTACGGAATTTGTGTTGCAACATCCACAGGAGAAAAGGTTCGAATTCACACCCGAACACTGATCCCGAGACAGAATGAAGGGGAGCCAAGGATGAACATAAAGTATTATTGTAAAAAGGAGTATGACTATTTCAATATCACGACTGAGCAGATTTCCAAGGATCACCGGAACGGCGAACTGGAATACCCGCTGTGCACCTGCACGGATGCCGCCTATCACGAGTAAACGAATCACCGAAACGAAAAAGGCCATCCGCGAAAA
>JAFWDX010000379.1 GCA_017515945.1 Blautia sp.
GGAGCAAAGGTAAACAATCTGAAGAACCTGAGCGTGGATATCCCGAGGGACAAATTTGTGGTCCTGACAGGCCTGAGCGGTTCGGGAAAATCATCGCTTGCTATTGATACGATCTATGCAGAGGGCCAGCGGCGCTATATGGAGTCCTTGTCCTCCTATGCCCGTCAGTTCCTGGGACAGATGGAAAAACCCGACGTAGAGAGCATTGAGGGGCTTCCCCCTGCTATTTCCATTGACCAGAAATCCACCAACCGCAATCCCCGCTCGACAGTCGGTACCGTGACGGAGATCTACGATTATTTCAGACTGCTCTATGCGAGGATAGGTATCCCCCACTGTCCGAAATGCGGCAGGGAGATCCGCAGACAGACCGTCGACCAGATGGTTGACCAGATCATGTCACTGCCCGAGAGATCCCGGATCCAGCTCCTGGCTCCTGTCGTCCGCGGTAAAAAAGGTACACATGCCAAGGTGCTTGAGCAGGCAAAGCGCAGCGGATACGTCCGGGTGCAGATCGACGGCAGCGTCTATGAGCTTTCTGAAGACATTTCCCTGGAAAAAAATATTAAACATACGATCGACATCGTGGTTGACCGTCTGGTGATCAAACCCGGTGTGGAAAAAAGACTGGCGGATTCCATTGAAACAGTGCTTGGGCTTGCGGAAGGCCTCCTTGTGGTCGATATGATGGATGGGAATACGATGACCTTCAACCAGAGCTATGCCTGTCCGGACTGCGGGATCAGCATTCCTGAGGTGGAACCCAGGAGCTTTTCCTTTAACAATCCATTCGGGGCCTGTCCGGAGTGCCTCGGCCTGGGTTACAAAATGGAATTTGATGTAGACCTCATGATACCGGATCCCTCCCTTTCCATAAGTAAAGGGGCGATCGTCGCCATGGGGTGGCAGTCCTGTACCGATCCGTCAAGCTTCAGCGGAGCCATGCTCACCGCGCTGGCAAAGGAGTACGGGTTCAGCCTGGATACTCCGTTTGAAGATTATCCTGAACAGATCCGCCATCTCCTGGTTTACGGGACGGACGGAAAGTCAGTGAAAGTTCATTATAAAGGCCAGAGAGGCGAAGGGGTTTACGATGTCGCATTTCCCGGGCTGATCAAAAATATGGAGCAGCGATACAGGGAAACGGCCTCAGAGACCATGAAGGCGGAATACGAAAGCTATATGCAGATCACGCCCTGCCCTGCATGCCGGGGGCAGCGTCTGCGCAAGGAATCGCTGGCGGTGACCGTTGCCGACAAAAACATTTATGAGATGACCTGCATGAGTGTTCTGGAACTGCAGGCTTTTTTTGACACGCTGACCCTGAGTGACCAGCAGACTCTGATCGGACGCCAGATCCTCAAGGAGATCAAAGCGCGGATCAGCTTTCTGGCAGAAGTGGGACTGGAATATCTTTCTCTGTCCAGAGCGACGGGGACGCTTTCCGGCGGCGAGGCTCAGCGGATCCGGCTGGCTACGCAGATCGGCTCCGGCCTGGTGGGAGTGGCCTATATCCTGGATGAACCGAGCATCGGCCTTCACCAGAGGGACAACGATAAACTGCTTCACGCGCTCATGCGCCTGCGCGACCTGGGCAACAGCCTGATCGTGGTTGAACATGACGAGGATACCATGCGGGCGGCAGACTGCATCGTGGATATAGGCCCCGGGGCCGGCGAGCATGGCGGCGAGCTGGTCGCCATGGGTACGGCAGAGGATCTGATGAATGAACCGGCTTCCATTACGGGGGATTATCTGGCAGGACGCAGGCGGATCGAGGTCCCGGCATCCCGCCGGAAACCATCTGGCTACCTTACCATCAAAGGAGCTGCCCAGAATAATCTGAAAAAGGTCAATGTCAAGATCCCGCTGGGGATCCTGACCTGTGTGACCGGCGTATCCGGATCCGGAAAAAGCTCCCTGATCAACGAGATCCTGTATAAATACCTTGCCAGAAAACTCAACCGCGCACGTACCGTTCCCGGAAAGTTTGGAACAATTGACGGCGCAGAGCAGCTGGACAAAGTGATCAGCATTGACCAGTCTCCGATCGGACGGACGCCCAGATCCAACCCTGCCACATATACCGGCGTTTTTGACCAGATCAGGGATCTTTTCGCGGCTACCTCCGACGCCAAAGCCCGCGGCTACAAAAAAGGACGATTCAGCTTTAACGTCAAAGGCGGACGCTGCGAGGCCTGCAGCGGGGACGGCATTATCAAGATTGAGATGCATTTCCTGCCGGATGTCTATGTACCCTGTGAAGTCTGCAAGGGCAAACGGTACAACAGAGAGACACTGGATGTTAAGTATAAAGGCAAGAATATTTACGATGTGCTGAATATGACGGTGGAAGAAGCCCTCCCGTTTTTTGAGAATGTGCCTTCCATCAGAAACAAGATCCAGACGCTGTATGATGTGGGCCTGTCCTATATCCGGCTGGGTCAGCCCTCGACAGAGCTTTCAGGCGGAGAAGCCCAGCGTGTCAAGCTCGCCACGGAGCTCAGCCGCCGCAGCACCGGCCGGACGATCTATATCCTGGATGAGCCGACGACAGGTCTGCATTTCGACGATGTGAACAGACTTGTCCAGATCCTGCACCGTCTCGCCGAAGGCGGAAATACCGTGGTGGTGATCGAGCACAACCTGGACGTGATCAAGACAGCGGATTATGTCATCGATATGGGGCCGGAGGGCGGCGACGGCGGCGGTACCGTGATCGCGACAGGGACTCCTGAGGAGGTGGCCCTCATATCCTCGTCATATACCGGACAGTACGTGGGACGCATGCTTAGAAATGAAGGAGGCTGTTATGCCGGCAAGTGATATAGGAATCGACCTGGGAACCAGAAATTCCCTGGTTTATTCGACGGGTAAAGGAATGATCCTCCAGGAACCTTCCGTTGTGGTATATGACCGCAGCGCAGGCAGGATCCGCGCCATCGGAGAGGAAGCCAGGAGCATGGCGGATCATCTTTCCTCCAATCTGGAGGTAAACTGGCCGATCCGGCAGGGCGTGATCGTCGACTACATCGTGATGGAAAAAATGCTGAAATATTTTATCTCACGGGCCATGGGCAGACACGCCTTCCGCAAACCACGGATCAGCATCTGTGTGCCTGCCACGATCACGCAGATCGGCCGCAAGGCGATCGAAGAAGCGACCTATCAGGCAGGCGCTCGTAAAGTGTTCCTGGTAGAGGCGCCGATCGCCGCGGCCATAGGCGCGGGGGTGGATATCACCCGTCCCTTCGGCAATCTGGTGGTGGATATCGGCGCCGGATCAACGGACGCCGCGGTACTTTCCATGACAGGCGTTGTTGTTTCCCATTCGATCAAGGTGGCAGGTGAAGACTTCAACGAGGCCATCATATCCTATCTGAGAAAAAACCACAGCCTGTTTATCGGAGATGATCTGGCAGAAAAGATAAAGCTGCAGATCGGAACGGCATGTGAAGAAGGCTCGATCCGGATGATGGAGGTAAAAGGCAGAAATGTCATCACCGGCCTTCCACGGATCGTCACGCTGACTTCGGAGGAAATCCGGCAGGCCCTGTCAGGCCCCACGGGTCAGATCATCGAGATGGTACACGGGATCCTTGAAAAAACTCCGCCTGAGCTGGCTGCGGATATCGTCGACCGGGGAATCGTCCTGACCGGAGGAGGCTCCATGCTGCGTGGCATGGATCAGCTCCTGGAACAGAAAACAGGCGTGAGCACCATGACCGCCCAGGATGCCCTCCAGGCGACTGCCATCGGCACAGGCAAATATGCCGACGTGATCTCCATGCGGGCATGAATCAGACGGTAAGGGGGAAGAATGGAAAAAGCATCCGGTTATGTGGATCATATTGTCTATCGCAATGAGGAGAACGGGTACACGGTGCTGGTGCTTTCCCTGACCGGAAAAAAGGAACTGACATGTGTCGGCACTTTTCCTTCTGTATCCCAGGGACTGTATCTGGAAGCAGAGGGAGAGATGACGACACATCCGGTCTACGGAAAGCAGCTCCAGGTCCGTGCATATGAAGAAAAGCTTCCTCAGGATAAAGACGCCATCGAGCGCTATCTGGGATCCGGAGCCCTGAAAGGAATCGGCCCGGCACTGGCTGCCCGGATCGTCCGCCGGTTTGGCGAGGACACCATGCGGGTACTGGAGGAAGAACCGGCGCTGCTGGTGCAGATCAAGGGAATCAGCGCAAAAAAAGCTGATGAGATCGGGCAGCAGGCGGCGGAAAAGATCATGATGCGCCGGGCCATGGTGTTCCTGCAAAAATATGGCATCTCGCTGAATCTTGGCGTCAAGATCTATCAGCACTACGGTGAATCTCTTTACCGTATCATCCAGGAAAATCCATACAAAATGGCCGAGGACATTCACGGTGTCGGCTTTCTTACGGCAGATGAGATCGCCTCCCGGATCGGGATCCATGTGGACTCTGATTTCCGGATACGAAGCGGGCTGCTCTATTGCCTGAGTCTGGCGCAGGGGGAGGGGCATGTCTATCTGCCGCGGGAGGAGCTGTTTACCCGGGCGGCCAGGCTGCTTGGCGTGGACCCGTCCTATATGGAAAAGCACCTGATGGACATGGTGCTCGACCGCAAGGTCGTCCTGCGCGAAATCGGTGAGATCACAGCCGTCTATCCCTCCAGAATGTATCATCAGGAAAAAAATACCGCCCGCCATCTGCTGGAGCTGAATGTACGCCATCCCGCTGACCCGGCTCACCTGGAAAGGCGGATCCGGGAGCTGGAGAATGAAACCGGCATGCAGCTCGATCCGATACAGAAAAAAGCCGTAGCGGAGGCGGTAGGAAGCGGTGTGTTCATCCTCACCGGGGGTCCGGGGACGGGCAAGACCACGACCATCAACAGCATCATCCGCTACTTCCAGGCAGAAAGGGCCGTTATTTTCCTGGCGGCGCCGACCGGAAGGGCGGCGAAGCGGATGACCGAAGCCACAGGACAGGAGGCCAGGACGATCCACAGGATGCTTGAACTGACCGGTATGCCGGATGAGGATGTGCCTGACGCGCCGGTGCATTTTGAGAGAAATGAAGAAAACCCGCTGGAGGCCGATGTGGTGATCATAGATGAGATGTCCATGGTGGATATTTCACTGATGAATTCGCTGATACAGGCTGTCAGCATCGGTACCCGGCTTATACTGGTCGGCGACGAAAACCAGCTGCCCAGTGTAGGCCCGGGCAATGTACTCAGGGATATGATCCGCAGCGGCGCATTTTCGGTTGTAGAGCTGACGCGGATCTTCCGCCAGGCCAGTCAGAGCGACATAGTCGTCAATGCACACCGGATCCTGGCAGGTGAAGCTCTGCCGCTGGACAACAAGAGCAGGGATTTCTTTTTCCTGAGGCGCCAGG
Organism: Blautia sp.; assembly: GCA_017515945.1. Lineage (GTDB taxonomy): Bacteria > Bacillota > Clostridia > Lachnospirales > Lachnospiraceae > Blautia_A. Next base: position 5,382 of record JAFWDX010000379.1, read on the forward strand.
ACGCGGATACTGTGATCGCGGTGACGCTTAAGCTGATCCGTGACAAGCTGCCGTCTTATGTGGGCGCTCCTTCTTATGACATTCAGGTCCTGACACCGATGAAGAAAGGCCAGCTGGGAGTCGAACGTCTGAATCAGATCCTGCAGCATTACCTGAATCCTCCTTCGGAAAACAAACGTGAGCATGAAAGCGGCGATCGTATATTCCGCGAGGGCGACAAGGTTATGCAGATCCGCAATAATTATCAGATGGAGTGGGAGATCCGCGGGAAGTATGGCATACCGGTAGATGAGGGCATCGGCGTATTTAACGGTGATATGGGTATCCTGCGGGAGATCAATGATTTTGCCCAGACTGTGACGGTTGAGTTCGAGGAAGGGCGGTTTGCCGAATACAGCTTCAAAGAACTGGAAGAGCTGGAACTGGCATATGCCGTGACGATCCACAAGTCTCAGGGTTCGGAGTATCCTGCCGTGGTCATGCCGCTGCTGTCCGGGCCTCAGATGCTGCTCAGCCGGAATCTGCTCTACACCGCTGTAACCCGGGCAAAAAAATGCGTGACGATCGTGGGCAGTGATCAGACACTGGCCCGGATGATCGAAAATGATCGTCCGCTGGGCAGGTACAGTTCGCTGGACATATGTATTCATGAACTGATGGCTGCTGTCCAATAACCGAGAGCTTATGCTGCGCTTCGGGGAGAAAGGAGCTGCATGAGCAGCCGTGATTCCAAAGTACTGATCGGAACTGTGAAAGAGTTTGTGACCGAACGGTTGCAGCTGATCCTGGATCTGCTTTATCCCGCCAGATGTCCTGTCTGTCAGACTGTGCTGCAGGACCGGCGGATGCTTCTGTGTCCTGACTGTGGCCGTAAAGTCCGGCCGCCGGCACAGCCTCGCTGCATGCGGTGCGGCAAGCCTCTTTCCGTGGAGACGGAACTGTGCCGGGACTGCGGACGGGGGAAAAGAGTGTTTACAGAAGGGATGGGTGTTTTCCTGTATGATGAGCAGATGAAAGCATCCATTTTACGCTTTAAGCTGAACGGACACAGGTGCAACGCGCGTTTTTACGCAGAGGCCATGGCTTATTACGGCCGGGAGAGAATCCGTCGCTGGCAACCGGATCTGCTGGTCCCGGTTCCCATGTACAGTGGCGATCTGAGAAAAAGAGGATATAATCAGGCCGCCCTTCTCGCCGCAGAGCTGTCCGGCCTGACGGGCATCCCATGGGCAGACAGTCTTGTTGTCAAGACTGAAAAGACCCGCTCACAAAAAACGCTTGATGCGGCAGGCAGACGCCGCAACCTGGTGGATGCGATCCGTGTCACGCGGTCCGTGACCGGCCTCAGGATCCTTGTAGTGGATGATGTATTTACCACAGGGAGCACGGTGGATGTGATGGCA
>JAFWDX010000380.1 GCA_017515945.1 Blautia sp.
AGGAGCCTGCGCCTGGCCTCGTAACTGTGAAGGAGCTTGTGACTGAACAGTTACAATATTTTAATCAATCGTAACTGTGAAGGAGCTTGTGGCTGAACAGTTACGAGCAATCATGCCTCCGGCGCCACACCCAGACGGGCCATGACTGACAGGATGATCCTGCCTCCCGGGATCATGTCCAATTCCTCTCTGGAAGGTCTGGTCAGGAACAGGTAGGCTGCAAAATAAACCGCTACTGCCAGTGCCAGAGCAGGAACCAGGCTGATAAAGTTACGGTGGGTCAGCCTGTAAAACAGGTAATACACACCGCCGGCCACCAGTGCCATCGGCACGGAAGCCAGGATGGGCGGGATATAGGCTAACTTCCAGGGGTTGACATACTGCATATATTTTTTCAGTGCCAGGTCATTGAGCACACACATGACAATGGAGTAGACGATCATGGCAATGACGATCGTGTATACACCCAGATCTGTGACCAGCAGCAAAATCAGCATCACGATCACATCCGCAACCAGCGCAAGAGCCGCATTGATCATAGGGATATTCGGTTTGCCGATCCCCTGCAATACGCCGTTGGATATGTTGGAATTTCCAGCCAGGACGATGGTCACTGCCCCAAGAAGCATCAGCTCACCGGCAACCCCGTTCGTGCCGGGGAAGATCAGCCTGGTGATCGGTCCGGCAAGGACAGCCAGACCCACAGTGGATGGGATCGAAATCAGCATGCTGATCCAGGTCGCGCGGTCCACCTTGCTGCGGGCTGTGCGAAGGTCGCGCTGCGCATAGTGCGCGGATACCTCGGGCAGCATGGATGTCGGGGCCGTGGAAGCCAGAGTCAGGGGGATGTTGATCAGTGTCATGAAATAGCTGTATTCCGCATAGAGTGTCTTGCTGACGGAATCATCCAGTCCTTTGGCACCCATGATGCCGGAATACATATAGCTGTTGATATACGCATTCACATTGTAGATAAAAGCGCTCAGAATGATCGGCATGATGATCAGGACCAGTTCCGTCATCACGGTCCGGGTGTCCTCGTTGAGGGAGACCCGGTCCTTGGCGATCCTGTGCATGATCCGGCTCCGATTGGCCATATAGATCAGAACCATCAGGATCAAGGCGGAAAGGACACCGGCGCCTGTACCAATGGTAGCGCCGGCAGCACCCCAGCGCTCCATGGCCGCTTTGCCCTGAGGAGCAAAGTGTCTGATCATCAAACCGGCCATGAGCAGCGCTACGACAGCCACAAAGATCTGCTCAACGATCTGGGAGAGAGACGTGGGCATCATATTGCGATAAGCCTGGAAATATCCGCGGAACACACCGAGGATACCGGACAGAAAGATCGTCGGGGCCAGCATCCGCAGGGCCAGCCTGGCATCCGCCATGGATGCCGGGACCAGAAGAGATGCCCCGAAAACACAGAACAGGGATACCACACCGCCGGCGGCGACGGCGTAGATCATGGCGCAGTGAAACACCTTCTGCGCGTCACGATAGCGCCGGAATGCGATCTTTTCCGCCATCACCTTGGACACCGCCTGGGGAATGCTGAAGGAGGCGATCATCAGGAGGATAAAATATGCATTCTGGGCATATCCGAACAGCGCATAGCTCTCGCTGCCCAGGATCGTGGACAGAGGACTCTTGTACAGCATTCCGATGATCTTTGAGACCAGAGCCGCCACCATCAGAAAGGAGGCGTTTTTTACAAGGGTGTTATCGTTTTTCTTTGCCATAGTGTGTGTTTTCCTTTATACATCGCAACTGTTCAGTCAAAAAATCCTTCACAGTTACGGGGCCAGGCGCAGGCACCATTCGTCGCATTGCACATGCGCCTCCCGGGGGACGCCTTCGGTGCGGCCTTATCTGTTGAACTTTTATTCCACGCACCTGCCATGGCACGCCAGAGGTGCCGCAGTAAATGCGAGGTGCTTTCAGATGATCAGTGTGAGGCTGCCAGATTTTCGATCTGCCAGTCGATGGGGGGCTGTCCGTTCGCTGTCAGGAATTCATTTGCCTTGCTGAAATGACGGCAGCCGAAGAATCCGCTGTATGCTGAGAGCGGGCTGGGATGAGCTGCCTCGAGTACAAGGTGTGCCGGATTGGTGAGCATTTTTGCCTTTTCCCTGGCCGGCCGGCCCCAGAGCATAAAAACAATCGGATGATCCTGTTCATTGAGGACGCGGATGACCGCATCTGTAAATTTCTCCCAGCCGATCCCACGGTGGGAAAAGGCCTGATGCGCACGAACCGTCAGAACAGTATTTAGCAGCAGGACACCCTGCCTGGCCCATTTTTCCAGACATCCGTTGTCCGGTAGATAACAGCCGCAGTCATCCTGCAGCTCTTTGCAATGTTCACCAGGGATGGAGGGATCTGGATCCCGGGCTTTACCGAGAAACACAGGCCGTTGGCCTGACCGTCGCCATGATAGGGATCCTGGCCGAGAATGACCACGCGGACCTCCTCCAACGGGGTAAAATGAAAGGCATTAAACATTTCGTCCGGCGGCGGAAACACCTTGCAGGTCTGGTATTCATGCCGGACCGTTTTATAAAGCTGTGCATAATAGGGCTGGCTGAATTCACCCCGCAGGGCCTGCTGCCAGCCGCCCGAGATCTGAGCCATGATTTATCTCCTCTTACACTATACTGAGGGTAACTGTTCAGTCACAAGCTCCTTCACAGTTACGAGGCCAGGCGCAGGCTCCTTTCGTCGCATTGGAAGTGCGCCTGGCCTTGGCTGTTCAGCTTTTGCTCCACGCACCTCGCGGTAAATGCGAGGTGCTGACTGAACAGTTGCTACTGAGGTTCTTATACTCGCGAACAACTTCTTCAAAGACGCACGGGAATCCCCTGCCCGGCCAGATACTGCTTGACCTGCCGGATCTCCAGCTCTTTATAGTGAAACAGCGAAGCGGCCAGCGCCGCATCTGCCTCCCCTTCGGTCAGGACCTGAGAGAAATCTTCCAGACTCCCCGCGCCTCCGGATGCGATGACGGGTATGGAGACGGCCCGGGCGACCGCACGGGTCAGCTCCAGATCGTATCCGTTCTTAGTCCCGTCGCAGTCCATACTGGTCAGCAGGATCTCTCCGGCACCGAGCGCCTGGCCTCTCCTGGCCCACTCGAGGGCGTCAATACCTGTATCCAGGCGTCCACCGTGTTTATATATGTTCCATCCTCCGTCAGGACGGCGTCGCGCATCGATGGCCAGTACCACACACTGGCTGCCGAACTTGTCCGCCGCCTCTCGGATCAGCTCCGGTCTGTCGATGGCGGCCGAATTTACAGAGATCTTGTCTGCCCCTTCACGCAGGAGCATGCGGAAATCCTCTACGGTGCGGATCCCGCCGCCCACGGTGAAGGGGATGAATACGCAGGCCGCGACCTGCCGGACCATTTCCACCACGGTCTGCCGGCCCTCATGGGAAGCCGTGATATCCAGGAATACCAGTTCATCCGCGCCGGCCTTATCGTATGCCCGGGCGATCTCGACAGGATCTCCGGCATCACGCAGGTTGACAAAGTTCACTCCTTTGACGACCCTGCCCTTGTTGACGTCCAGGCAGGGGATGATGCGTTTTGTAAGCATGGGCAGCCTCCTTCAGGGTGTAAGGGTACAGAAATTCTTGAGGATCCGCAGTCCGCATTCTCCGCTCCTTTCCGGATGGAACTGGGTGGCAAACAGATTGCCGGCCTCAACGGAGGCATCTATGGCCGTACCATACTGCGTCTGCGCGCGGACGATGGACTTGTCCGCGGCATCCAGGTAATAGGAATGTACAAAGTAAACGTAAGATCCGTCCGGAATCCC
>JAFWDX010000381.1 GCA_017515945.1 Blautia sp.
CCCCCCTGACTCACTGACCCCCTGACGCAAAGCCCCTTGACTCGTTCGAGGGCCAGCCCCCATAAGAATAAAGGATATATGATTATGGAAAGAACGATTGCGGCCATCTCTACGGCCATGTATCCATCCGGGATCGGGATCGTGCGTATGTCGGGCCCGGATGCACTGAATATTGTTCACAAAATCTACAGATCAAAAACGGGAAAAAAGGATATACGCACGGTCCCGTCGCATACCATCCATTACGGTACGATCCGCGACGGGGACAGAATCCTCGATGAAGTACTGGTGATGGTCATGAGGGGACCAACGAGTTATACCGGAGAGGATACGGTGGAAATCAACTGCCATGGCGGTGTGATGGCTGTACAGGGTGTGCTGGAGGCATTACTCCGGAATGGAGCCGTCATGGCCGATCCGGGAGAATTCAGCAAAAAAGCCTTTCTCAACGGACGGATGGATCTTTCCCAGGCGGAAGCGGTCATGGATGTGATTCAGGCGAAAAATCAGCAGGCCCTGGAAAACTCCCTCCATGTGATCAAAGGCTCTTTGAAAGAGCGCATATCGGAAATCCGTGATTCATTGATCCATGAGACCGCCTATATAGAAGCTGCTCTAGATGATCCCGAGCACATCAGTCTGGACGGATACGGGGAGCAGATCGGCAGGATCGTGAAAGAAAGCAGAGAAAAGATCCGGAATATGATCGAATCCTTTCATACCGGTATGCTGATCCGTGAAGGCATACGCACCGTGATACTCGGAAAGCCAAATGCCGGAAAATCATCCCTGATGAATATGCTGCTCGGGGAAGACAGGGCCATTGTGACGGATATAGCCGGAACCACCAGAGACACTCTGGAGGAGTATATTTCTCTCGATGGCATTACTTTGCATATTGTGGATACGGCCGGTATCCGGCAGACTGTGGACACGGTGGAAAAAATCGGTGTGGAGCGGGCACTGAAGAGCGCTTCAGAAGCGGACCTGATCTTATTTGTGGCCGACTCTTCCACTCCTCTCGATAAAAATGATATGGAGATCCTGTCGATCATTCGTGACAAGCCGGTGATCCTTCTATATAATAAGGCAGACCTTGAACCGGTCCTGGATATGGAAGAACTGAGAAAATACACAGCCGGACAAACGATCATCTCTGTTTCGGCAAAAAAGCATGAAGGTCTGGAGGATCTTACCACGGAAATACGCAGGATGTTTTTCAGTGGAGAGGTTGAGCAGAAACGGGATCTGTATATCACCAATATTCGCCACAGAAATCTGCTGGAAAAAGCAGACGAGAGTCTGTCTTTGGTGGAGAAGAGTATTTCGGACGGTCTTCCGGAGGATTTTTATACCGTGGACCTCATGGATGCCTATCGCAGTCTGGGAGAAATCCTTGGCGAAGAGCTGCATGAGGATCTGATCAATGAGATATTCAGTAAATTCTGTGTCGGCAAATAAGAAGTTTCCTGAGATAAAGATGGGGAAGTAACTGTGAAGGAGCTTGTGACTGTACAGTTACATGGGGAATACTAATGCAGAAAGATAAATATTTCGACCTTGTGATCATAGGCGCCGGGCATGCAGGATGTGAAGCCGCTCTGGCCGGAGCGCGTCTCGGACTGGAGACCATATTGTTTACGATCAGTATGGAGAGTGTCGCGATGATGCCCTGCAATCCGAATATCGGCGGCACATCCAAAGGACATCTGGTAAGGGAACTGGATGCCCTAGGCGGTCAGATGGGAAAAAACATCGACAAGACCTTTATTCAGTCTAAGATGCTTAACAGTTCAAAAGGGCCTGCCGTTCATTCACTGCGCGCCCAGGCCGATAAACAGGCCTACACAAATGAAATGAGGAAAACCCTGGAAAATCAGGATAACCTTACATTGAGACAGGCGGAAGTGACGGAGCTGATCGTAAATGAAGGTATCCTGACAGGAGTGAAAACCGTCTCCGGCGCTGTATATCATTGCAAAGCGGCTGTTCTTTGTACAGGAACATACCTTAAAGCGCGGTGTATATATGGGGATGTATCCCAGTATACAGGACCGAACGGTCTGCAGGCTGCCGGTCCTCTCTCCGACTGTCTGAGAAATCTGGGTGTCCGGCTGCTTCGATTCAAGACAGGTACGCCTGCGCGCATTGACGGCAGTACGATCGATTATTCCGTGCTTGAAGAACAGATCGGTGATGATCCGATCGTTCCGTTTTCCTTCTCCACAGATCCGGATGACATACAAAAGGAACAGGTTTCATGCTGGCTCGCTTATACCAATACGCATACACATGAGATCATCCGGAATAATCTGGACCGTTCTCCCCTCTTTTCCGGCACGATCGAAGGAACCGGTCCGAGGTACTGTCCTTCCATAGAAGACAAAGTCGTTCGATTCAGCGAAAAAGAAAGACATCAGATCTTTCTCGAACCTGAAGGTTTATACACGAATGAAATCTATATGGGCGGCATGTCCAGCTCGCTTCCGGAGGATGTTCAGGAGGATATGATTCATTCAATGGTAGGACTGGAAAATGCAAAGATCGTCAAGAATGCGTATGCCATCGAATATGACTGTATTGACGCCAGACAGCTGAATCCGGATCTGGAATTCAAGAATATATCCGGACTGTACAGTGCCGGCCAGATGAACGGCAGCTCAGGTTATGAAGAAGCCGCGGCCCAGGGACTGATCGCTGGTATTAATGCATCCATGAAGATCCTGGGAAAGGATCCGTTGATCCTCGACAGGTCAGATGCCTATATCGGTGTGCTGATCGATGACCTTGTTACAAAAGAAAATAAAGAACCTTATCGGATGATGACCAGCAGAGCCGAATACAGACTGCTGCTGCGCCAGGATAATGCGGACCTGCGGCTGCGCGGGAAAGGACACGAGACCGGACTGGTAGACGATACGGTTTATGAGAAGCTTCTTGAAAAAGAACAGACTATTATAGATGAGATAGAACGATTAGAACAGACACATATCGGTAATTCTGAGACTGTCCAGGATTTACTTTCCCGTTATGAGAGTACCCCTTTGAAATCAGGAATATCACTGGCTGAGCTGGTAAGAAGACCGGAGCTGTCTTATTCCATCATAGCCCCCCTTGATTATGACAGACCGGCATTGGCCGCAGATATTCAGGAACAGGTGAACATTAACCTGAAATATGAAGGATACATAGAGAGACAGAAAAGACAGGTTGAACAGTTCAAAAAAATGGAGAAGAAAACCATTCCTGCGGATATGGACTATGATCAGGTACAGAGTCTGCGCCTTGAAGCCAGACAGAAGCTCAAAGCCATCCGTCCGGTATCGATCGGCCAGGCTTCCAGAATATCCGGTGTATCACCAGCGGATGTTTCCGTACTGACGATATGGCTGGAAAAACACAGAAAGGAATAACTGTAAAGAACAATGTGACTGAGCAGTTACAGAAAAGGATAATTGTGAAGAGCTTTGTGACCGAACAGTTACAGAAAGGGTTGATAGATATGTCAGATGGTGACAGCTGGGTCAGATTTAAATCATCATGTGAAAGACTGGGAATCATATTAAGTGATGATAAGATCCAAAAATTTCAAACATTTTACGAACATCTTATTGAGAAAAATAAAGTGATGAATCTCACTGCCATCACCGAACTCGATGATGTGATCGACCGTCACTTTATTGACAGTCTTTCCCTGCGCAGGGTATGTGATGCTGAAATGATCCATTCACTCCTTGATCTCGGAACAGGGGCCGGTTTTCCAGGTATACCTCTGGCCATTGTATACCCTGGATTACAGATATGCCTTGTCGATTCATTGAACAAACGTGTAGGCTTTCTGAATGAGATGATCCGCATTCTGAACCTGGAAAATTGCACTGCAGTCCACGGACGCGCAGAAGATCTGGCTGCTCTTCCGCTCTACCGGGAAAAGTTTGATGTATGCGTCTCCAGAGCTGTCTCCGCCATGAATGTGCTGAGTGAATACTGCCTGCCGTTTGTAAGAACAGGCGGTACCTTTATCGCATATAAGGGAAATCAGGTCGATGAAGAAGTGAAAGCAGCTGCAAGATCTATTAAAGTGCTTGGCGGGAAGCTTGTTAAATGTGAAGAATTCGAACTGGATGATACCGGATACAGGCGTACATTTATTGTGATTAATAAGACGGCTAAGACACCGTCACGGTATCCGAGAAAAGCAGGTACTCCGGCGAAGGATCCTATTTGATATTTAATGTTAATGATTAGTAGTTAAATGTTAAGGTATAGATCCAGGTGAGTCAGGGGTCCAGGTTCAATGAGTCAGGAGTTCAGGTTCAATGAGTCAGGGGGACAGGTTCCTTGACTCACA
>JAFWDX010000382.1 GCA_017515945.1 Blautia sp.
AGGAACCTGTCCCCTCTGACTCATTGAGGAGCCTGGACCTCTGACTTATTGAGGAGGCCGGACTCTCTGACTCATTGAGGAGCCTGCCCCCCTGACTTATCTTGACTAAGCCTCATTCACCAGCTTCCCGCTGATATGTTCCGGTATCAGCTCCAGGCATTGTACCCGTGACAGTGACGTCCGCAGTTCTTTCTCCAGATATTCCTTATCGTCCGTAAATTTCACGCACAGCCTGCTGCAGATCTCCCTGGCTTTATCCTCGTCATCCACCAGGCGGATCCTGCCGAATATGACGACACTTTTGATGTTGAGGGCCCATTCGCCCTCTTTCCGGTATCCCTGGTCATGGACGGTATAGCACACCTTGTCATATTTCCTGATGGCATCAAGTTTATGCCCTTCCCTGGCTCCGTGGAAGTACAGATGTCCGTCTGTGTCACAATACCAGTGGTTCAGGGGCATGCCGTAGGGGTAGCCGTCGTCTCCGAGCACGGAAAGGATGCCGCGGGGCTCTTCCTTAAGGATTCTGATACATTCTTCATTGTCAAGCTTCTGTCTGAAGCGTCGCATTTCCCGAAACATTTTTTACCTCCGGATATTCTGTGGTGACAAATTTGTTTTCCGGTTTCTCGCCTGAAGCATGGCCAGAGGCTTGGGCGGTACGGCATAGGCGCCCGGATCGGCAGATTCAAAATAGATCTGATACCATACCAGGAACGCATAGATCGTCCAGAGCTTCCGGCTGTTGTCCTTTACGCCGGAAATATGTGCCTGCAGCAGTTTCTCAAGCAGCTCTGTATTGAAAAATCGTTTTGCGCCTTCACCGGCAAAGGCTTCCTGCAAGCGTGTGTAATACTCGGGTTGTCTGAGCCATACCCGGATCGGTACCGGGAAGCCCAGCTTGGGCTTCAGGGCGGTGGAGGGCGGAAGGACCTCCTGCGCGATCCCGCGGAAGAGGATCTTGGTCTGATCGCCTTTTACCTTTTCGTCTGTCGTCAGTATGCGGGCCGCCTTGTAGACCTCGCGGTCCAGGAAGGGAACACGGCTTTCCAGAGAATGGGCCATGCTCATTTTGTCGGCTTTCAGCAGGATATCTCCCGGCAGCCAGAAGTTCAGGTCGATCTCCTGCATCCGTTCAACGGGGCCCAGAGAGCGGTTCCGGTCGTATACCTCTTTTGTAATTTCGCTGGAGGGCGTTCCCCTGCCGGAGCGCAGCAGCGCATGCTTTTCCTCCGCTGTGAAGATGTTGGCATTGCCGCAGAAACGCTCTTCCAGCGGAGTTGCGCCACGGCGGATAAAGTTCTTGCCTCGGCGGCCGTCACCTTTTTCGGCCCAGCGGCGCAGCTGCTTTTTGATCCCGCCGGGCAGGGCATCGACAGGCCTGAGGGAGAGGGGCTCATGATAGATCGGATAGCCGCCGAACAGTTCATCGGAACCTTCCCCTGAAAATACGACCTTGACGTATTCCGAGGCCAGCTGATCCACGAAGTACAGGGCGATGCAGGAGGCATCCGCCAGGGGCTCGTCCATGTGATACATGGCACGGGGAATCGCTTCCCAGTATTCCTCCGGCGTGATCTTTTTCTCATGATGGTCTTTTTTTACGTTCGGATCATCGGCCAGATCCTTCAGTTCGTTGTAATGGTCTCCGTCGAAGCCCACTGAAAAGCTTTTCTGTACATCAGAGACGGCGGCGAGATAGCTGGAATCCACACCCGATGACAGGAAGGTCCCGACCTCCACGTCCGAGCGCAGATGCATGGCGACGGAATCTGTAAGGGCCTCTTTGAGCCGCCGGCGCTTTTCCTCTGAAGGAATGGCCGGATCCGGAGTCAGTCCCAGGATCTCATAGGCCTGCGTTCGGTATTTCCCGTCTTCCCAGATCAGGAAATGGCCGGGCAGCAGCTTGTAGATACCCTTAAAGAAGGTCTCCTCGAGGGCGGAATACTGGAAGGTGAGATATACATCCAGAGCCGCTTCATTCACTTCTTTTTTATATGAAGGAACCTTTAACAGGCTTTTGATCTCGGATGCGAAGGCAAGGCTCCCGTCCGCTGCGGGACAGTAGTACACGGGCTTGATCCCGAAAGGATCACGTGCCATGAACAGCCGGCTCTTTTTGCGATCCCAGATGGCAAAGCCGAACATACCGCGCAGCCGGGAGAGCATGTCTGTCCCGAATTCCTCATATGCGTGCAGGAGGACCTCCGAGTCCGACTGATTGGCGAAGGTATGCCCCTTTTGCATCAGCTCCTGGCGGAGTTCTTTGAAGTTGTAAATCTCTCCGTTGAAAACAAGTACAAGATCGCCGGTTTCATTGAACATGGGCTGATCCCCATGATCCAGGTCGACGATGGCAAGACGCCTGAAGCCCAGGGCAGCCCTTTCGTCAAAAAAAGTACCTTCACCGTCCGGCCCGCGGTGGAGGATCGCCTCCATCATCTGATGGATGATCTGTTCCCGTTTGCCGCTCTGGCCGACCAGTCCGCAAATTCCGCACATATCATATACCTCTTATATCATTATTATACCATACGCTCTGCATATACTGCGGCGACAGATTTCATTTTCCATTGAATTGTTCCCGCGAGTATATCAGGTCACAACCCCCAAAATTTTGATTTTTCCGGGGACACAAGCCATGCAGGGCATACACAAGGGGACGGTCCTTTTGCGCTTGCAAACATAAAAGGACCGTTCCCTTGTGTCCTGAAAAAGCAAAAAGGTACTATGAATTTGTTCATAGCACCTTTGCCTTGAAAACATTATACATATTAACTCAGGAAGAAAAAAATATCAAGCTGATTGTTATAATTCACGGGATGAGGGATGAGTCAAGGAACCTGTCCCCCTGACTCATTTGAGAACGATCGGATCCAGGATCTGCGGGCGCAGGCATACCGTCTGGCCGGGATATTTGGCGTCGAGATAGTCCGCAAAGGCCTCGGGATCGCCGGGGTTGTTCGCGAACATGTCCCAGTGGCCGGGGATGACGAATCGGAGCTTCAGCTCACCGGTCAGGTCGGCTGATTCCTGGAAGGTCATATTGCCGATGCAGTTGCGGCGGTAGCGGGTGCCGTCACGGCCGTTGATGGGCAGCAGGGCTGCATCGATGGGGCCGAAGGCCTGAAGCTTTGGAAGCATGCCTTCGTATCGCACTGTGTCTCCTGCGTGATAGATCCGCAGCCCGTTTCCTTCGATAATATACTGCAGGCTGGGATAAAACCCGGTCTCCGGATCCCTGGCCAGAAATTCATGGGCGGCGGCGATTGCGTGGACCGTCACATCACCGATCCTGCAGGTTGTCCCTTCATTCATGCCGCAGCACCTGTCCGGACTGATGCCGTCCGCGGCGACAGCCTGCGCGTGCATGGCAGGAAAAACGAACTGCGCGTCGGGGCACACCTTTGCCCAGACCTTCCATGCCTCATGGTCGATGTGATCCAGGTGATCATGGGTGCCGAGAAATGCGCTGATCCCTGCCATTTCCGCCATGGGAACGGGCGGAGCCACCTGCCTGTCGGGAGAGTCGGAGGCATAGTAGTCGATGCACAGGACGGTTTCATTCATTTTGAAGACCAGGCCCATCTGGCCGAGCCACCACAGTACAGCGGTCCCGTTGGGAGCCGGTGTATCCAGTACAGTCTGTATGATCGGGTTCATATCTTTGTAAACCTCATCTGAAATATACTTAGGATCTGTAAAGAAATAACTTCACCATCTTGTTTGTCTTTTCGTTCGCTTACAACGGTCTAAAATGACTTACATAGTTACGCGATTGAAAATGTTATTCGTTTTTTCCATGCGGTATATACAGAAGCTCTAAATATGTGGAAGTGAAATATTTCACATATTTAGAGCTTCTGGTTAATCGTGGTATACCAGTGAATGCAGAGGTAAATCCGCTCCAGACGGGATACCTGTGCAGCAGGTGAGAGACGTTTTCTGAGCAGTTAGTTCCCGGTCAGTCCACAGTAAACGCACAGCGTCGTCTGAGGATAACGAGCCCAGACCAGTCCGCGCCCGGTCAGTCCACAGTAAACGCACAGCGTCG
>JAFWDX010000383.1 GCA_017515945.1 Blautia sp.
CGATCGCGAACGAGTGGGGCGAGGCGAACGGCGTTGACGTAGAGTTCCAGGTAATGGACTGGACAACATATTGGACAATGCTTGAGGCCGGCGCTTCAGGCGGCGAGATGCCTGACGTATTCTGGATGCATTCCGCAAACGCACAGAAATACATGGACGCGCATCTGCTTCTTGACCTGAACAGCTATATCGAGGCGGATGAGGCCATCGACCTGGAGAACTACTTCCCCGGCATCGTGGAGCTCTACAGCCAGGACGGCGTGCAGTACGGTATCCCGAAGGATCATGACACGATCGCAGCTGTGTACAATAAAGCGGTCTTTGATAAATATGGCGTGGAATATCCGACAGACGACTGGACATGGGAAGATTTCGCATCCATTGCACAGGAAATCGCTGACAAAGGTAAAGACGACGGCGTTTATGGCACCTATATGAACACCGGCAGCAACCAGTCCGGCTGGTACAACATCGTTTACGCCATGGGCGGCGAGATCATCTCCGAGGACAAGACGAAATCCGGCATGGATAACGAGAACACCATCAAGGCCATGAACTTTGTCGGTGAAAAGATCCTTCCGGCCTGCCCGTCTCAGGACTCCATGGCCAACACACCTGGCGACACCATGCTGATGTCCGGCAAGATCGGCCTGTATCTGGATGGCTCCTGGATGGCAAAATCCTACTATGATGCTGACAACGCCGCTGATTTCGCATGGGTTGAGATTCCTTATTATGATGCAAACGGCAACGGTCAGTGTGACGCCGGCGAGCGTGCGACGATCTACAACGGCCTTGGCTGGTCCATCGCTGCAAACACAGAGGTTCCGGATGAAGCCTGGGGTCTGGTTTCCGCTCTCTCCGATGAGGCCGGCCAGCTTCGTCAGTCCGAGCTCGGTGTGACCATGTCCGGTTACATCGGATGCTCCGAGCCCTTCGCTGAGGCCTTTGGCGACATGGACCTCTCCGCTTTCACCAAGGTTGAGGAAGACGGTGTCCTCGTATTCCGTCCCTATTCCAAATATTCTGCCAGATGGGAAGATGACTTCACTCAGAAGTTCATTGATGCCTGGAATGATCCGTCTCTGATGGAAGATACCTGTAAAGAACTGGCTGAGAGCATGAACAGCATTCTTGCTGACGAATGAGAAGCTGTGCAGGACTGAACTGTGCTGCAGCGATGTTTGTAACGATTCGGCCATAAGCTTTTTGACAGTTATGTTTTATTAAGACAGGTAAGGCTCCCGCCCTTTACGGGGCGGGAGTTTTTGAGTCAGGGAACCTGTTCTGCGACTCAATGAGTCAAGAAACCTGTTCTGTGACTCATTGAATCAGGGAACCTGTTCTGTGACTCAATGAGTCAAGAAACCTGTTCTGTGACTCATTGAATCAAGGAACCTGTTCCTTGACTCAATGAGTCAAGGGACCTGTCCCCGTGACTCATTTAAAGGAGAGGAAAGGCCATGAGCACAAAGAAAAATAAAGTGTTCCGCACGACAAGGCAGAAAAAAGTGGCTCAGACAGCATATCTGATGGTCGCGCCAACGATCATCGGCCTGCTGATCCTGAACTTTTATCCGATCATTCAGACCTTCTGGTTATCCTTTTGTAAAACCGGCGACTTCGGCCTGAACAATACATTTACCGGGCTGAAAAACTATATCGACCTTCTTCACGATCCGGAGATCCCGCAGGCCCTGATCAATACTTTCCGGTATGCGGCGGTGCAGGTGAGTGTATCCATTGCGCTGTCCCTGGTCCTGGCCGTGCTGGTCAACAGAAAGATGAAGGGCGTAACCATTTATCGTACCATTTATTTCCTGCCCATGATCTGTGCGCCTGCCGCCATCGCCATGGTATGGAGATGGATGTTCAATCAGGATTTCGGTATCCTGAACAAAATGTTCGGCACCAACATTTCCTGGACAACGGATCCCAAGATCGCCTGGCTGTGTGTGGCCGTGGTCGGTATCTGGAGTTCACTCGGTTACAACATGGTCCTGCTCCTGGGCGGTCTGCAGGATATTCCCAAGGATTACTACGAAGCGGCCGAGATCGACGGCGCGACCGGGATCAACGCCTTCTTCCACATCACGATCCCGCTGCTTTCGCCGACACTGTTCTTCATCATCCAGACCGGTATCATCGGTGCGCTGCAGCTCTTCGATCTGCCCTATATGATCATTGACGAGAGCAGCCGTGCGGTCCGCTCGGTCAAATCGGTCACATATCTTTTCTACCAGCATTCCTTCGAACGCGGTGAGAGAGGATATGGCTCCGCCATCGTCATCTTTATGATGGTCGTCATCTCGATCATCACCTACTTTATCCAGAAAACCGAGAAAAAATGGGTTCACTATAATTAACGGAGGGAGAAATAATGGGCTATACAGCAAAAAGACGTTTGAATTCAACCGTCATCCACCTGTTCCTGATCCTTGGGGCCATAGCCATGCTGATCCCCTTTGTCTGGATGGTGCTCACTGCATTCAAAACCAAGAGCCAGGCTATTTCAGTGGATCCGTTTTATATCTTCCCGGCAGGCGTCTGGCATTGGGAAAACTTCTCCGAGGTCTGGAATTCCTATAACTTCCTGACCCTGTATGTCAATACCCTGATCGTCATGGTGCTGCGTGTGGTCTGCGCCGTACTGACCGCCACCATGGCCGGCTA
>JAFWDX010000384.1 GCA_017515945.1 Blautia sp.
AGGAACCTGTCCCCCTGACTCATTCCCCTGACTCTTCTTTCCATTCGTCAGATAAACAGGCTGTTCATCCGTTTTTTGAAATAAATGAGACCTTGCGTTGTAAAATGGCACTATCAGTTAAAGAGAACAGAATGACAACATCTTCAGGCA
Organism: Blautia sp.; assembly: GCA_017515945.1. Classification (GTDB taxonomy): domain Bacteria; phylum Bacillota; class Clostridia; order Lachnospirales; family Lachnospiraceae; genus Blautia_A. The sequence goes on from JAFWDX010000384.1 coordinate 151, forward strand.
AAGAAAATCAGGATGCCATCATAAACCAAGGTGTATCATAGAAAGGGAGGAGAGCCATGAACCGCATTAAAAGAACATACCGCTTTATTATCATTATCGCATTGATGATGACTGCGATATTCTGCATTTCGCTGACTGCACATGCAGCAGCGCTGAACAAAAAGAAGGCAACGGTTCCTGCAGAAAAAACTTTGAAACTGACTTTGAACGGAACGTCCGGAAGGACCGCCTGGAGTACATCCGACAAGAATATTGCCACGGTGGATCAGACGGGAACGGTCCGTGGGGTAAATGCAGGGAAGGCTAAGATCACTGCACGTGCAGGAAATAAAAATTACACCTGTATAGTCACGGTGACCGGATGGATCAGCGAGTCGGAGCTGTCTTTACGTACAGGGGCGACGGCAAAACTGAAACTCCATGGAACGAAAATAAAGAAGGCCGGGTCAGATAACAAAACCGTTGCCAAGGTGACAAAGAAAGGAAAAGTGACAGCTCTGTCAGCAGGAAACGCAAAGATCACGCTGACCGGAGCAGACAATAAGAAATATATCTGCAAGGTGACTGTGACCAATGCGGATGAAAATGTTGAAGAATCCCATTCATTTGAAGAATTCGCAAAAATGGCGGCAGAGCTGATCAGCCGTTATCCTGTGGACATGAGCGAGGGATTGGCTGCAGAGGACGAGTTTATTTCAAAGAGACTGATCGTCAAGTGTAATTTTTCAGATATTTCTTTCAGCAAGTACAGCCCGATCGCGATGATCAAGAGCGCGGACAACATCTTTGTCCTGCAGTTCGCTTCATCCAGCGTGGCCAGGGTGGCTTATGAACTGATAAAGATGATTCCCGGTGTGGAATATGTTGAACCGGACATCTTTGTTGAGATGACAGAAGCGGAAGGAATGGAAGCGGAGGATATATCCTCGCAATCCCTTTCCTGGGGCACATCGGTCATCGGAGCAGATAAATACGCAGCTTATGTTTCCGGGAAAACCAGCTCCTCAATTAAGGTCGCAGTGGTCGACACAGGTGTGTCTTCTCATTCTTTCTTAGGGAACAGAATCACCAGCGATGGATACGACTATGTTCGCGGCGGAAATAATCCGCAGGATTATAATGGACATGGCACCCATGTGGCCGGCACAATCGTCGATTGCACGCCGGGCCTTAAAGTAAATATTATGCCGGTCCGTGTGCTGGATGCGTTTGGTTACGGTTCCACACTGAATGTTGCAAACGGGATCAGGTACGCTGTCAATCACGGGGCGAAGGTCATCAACCTCAGCCTGGGCGGTGGACACAGCCAGACACTGGACAATGCCGTTGATTATGCCGTAAAAAACGGCGTGATCGTTGTGGCGGCTGCAGGAAACGACAATGATGATACCAAATATACATGTCCGGCACACAACAAGAACATTATTGTGGTGGGTGCTGTAAATTCAGGGAAAAACAGAGCTGATTTTTCGAATTACGGAGATGCTCTGGATGTTGTGGCTCCCGGCGTTGATATCCGGAGCACTGTCCCCGGAGGCAGATACGAAACATGGTCCGGCACATCCATGGCAACCCCGCACATTGCAGCTGCCGCCGCCATGCTGAAGCTGGTTTATACATCTTACAGCCCGACCCAGATCGAACAGCTCATCAAAAACAATTCCAGAGATCTGGGAAGCTCCGGTTGGGATAGATATTATGGATATGGACTGCCGGATCTGGGGAGGCTGACTTCGACGGAAGTGACCGGCGTATATCTTAACAAAACAAATATCACTATAGGAATGGGGAAAACATATACTCTGACGGCAACGGTTCAGCCTTCGAATGCGAAAGACAAATCTGTGAGCTGGAGCAGCTCCGCCAATACGATCGCAACCGTGCTGGACGGTACCGTGATCGGGATCAGGCCCGGGACCGCCACCATTACCGTCAGGACATCGAATGGGAAAACTGCCTCATGTGTGGTAAAGGTTTCCAATCCGGTGGCCGGAGAATTTACCATCAGACCTAAGAAAAACAGGATCGCGCCTTATGTCATAGGCGTCGGTGAAAAGCTTGAACTGACCTCTGATCAGGTCAACAGTCTCCTGCTCAGATGGAAGAGCAGCAATCCGGCCGTCGCAAGCGTCAGTCTGACCGGCACTGTGACCGGCAAAAAAGCAGGGACAACGACCATTACGGCCACCAACCTTTCTGGTGCAAAGAGCTCACTGACGATCAGAGTATCCAGAGCAACGGCAGTCCTGGATGAGACCGGTTACACGGCGAAGAGCGGAAATAAGATGCAGCTGACAGGAACCGTCTATCTGGACAGACCGGTCCAGAGCGGCAGTCATACATATGTGCTGAATGTGGCATGCCAGAACGGAGGCATTATGGAGCTCGGCGCATTCAACATCGACGGCCCGGTGCCCTTTGAGACCAGAGGCGGGCAGGATGTACAGGTGGCTCAGGTGAACATTTCCGGAAATATGGCGAGATTTACGCTGATCGTAAATACGGAGAGGATGGGACAGATCGCAGATGGCATGTTTATCGTCTCGGTTTATCCATATGATAAATTCGCAGCCGGCAATTCCATTTCAGACAGCCTGGCAGGACTTTCTGTGAAGTAATATAAGGTGACGATCCATTTGTGCTATACTCGCGGGAATGATCAAATGGAATAGGAAATCTGTCGCCGCAGTATAGGCAGAGCCTCTGAATACGCGGAGTTCCGCGTATTCAGAGG
>JAFWDX010000385.1 GCA_017515945.1 Blautia sp.
CCTGTCACAGAGTCCACATAGAAAATATCCTTACAGCCCGCCAGTCGGAGCCAGCGTTCCGCGCGGGCGGGATCCGCACCGGGTTCATGGATCTTTGTCACGATGCCGATGACTTCCCGGTTGGCCTGACTGGTGCAGCAGGGCGGGAAAAGGCAATAGGGCTCGGTGGCACTGACCAGCAGACCGACCACCTGTGCTTCATATGTATAGAGGGCGAGCGCATGCGCCAGCCACTTATCCTGAGCGTATTCACCGGGTGTATCGACCACCACGTCAAAATGATTGACATACTGCGTCTTCTGGTAATGGATCGCTTCTCCCCGCAATGCCTGTGTCAGCGTAGTCTTGCCGGCTTCACTCCGGCCCATCAGTACGATTTTTTTCATGACTTATGTCCTGGTCACGCCGCAGACAAAAAAACCAAGCGTTTCGGAAACATAGGCTAGCACGGCCGTCACAGCCGCTTCCACCTCGGAAACCGTACCTGTAATGATCAGGCTGCCGCTGAAACGGTCCACGAAGCCCAGTTCAACAGCCGCGGCCTTGATCGCAATATCGGCCATGATGATAGCTGTCTCGGCGGGTGTGATCGTCATGATCCCGATGGAGGAACGGGAATAATCCACCGCCGGATCCAGTCCCAGTTTGGTATACAGGATCCGGTCCGGATTGGCGATAATGTGCGCCAGCGTGATCTGCCGGCCGGGAACCAGCTCCTGTATGATCCGCTGTCTGGCGGAGCCGGCTGACGCCTGCGTCTGTTGTCCGAAATATCCGATAGTATCCTGCAGATCCATATCCAACCTCCCGTCATACCATTCAGGCTTGTGTCCTGCACTATAACTTGTAACTGTTCAGTCACAAGCTCCTTCTCAGCTACGAGGCCACACCGAAGGCGTCCCTTGGGAGGCGCAGGCTCCTCCCAAGGGACGCCTTCGGTGTTTCGTCGCATTGGAAATGCGCCTCCCAAGGAACGCCTTCGGTGTAGCCTTGGCCGTTCAACTTTTGTCTCACGCACCTGCCAAGGCACGCCTGCGGTGTCGCAGTAAATGCGTGGTGCTGACTGAACAGTTACTATAACTTTCAGCTTCCTCACCACCTATGCGAGGTCCTGAATCAGCCTCCTATCATGCAATTCAAACCCGTGCTCTCCACGACAGCTTTCAGTTCTCTCATCTTCACGATATCCGGAGTCGGTATATCACCCATGGGATAGGGTCTGCCCAGTCCGACATATTTGTCATACCCCAGCCGGTGATATGGCAGGATATGCATCTGGCGCACGCCCGGCAGGGAAGCGGCAAACGTTGCGATCCCCCGGATCTCCTCCGGCGTGTCATTAAAGCCTGGAATCACCGGAGTACGGATGATCAGTTCACACTGGCCTGAAGCCGCCACGCGCCGGGCATTCTCCAGCATCAGTGTATTTTCCCTGCCTGTGTACTCCTGATGTTTGGCCGGGTCCGTATGCTTGATGTCCATCAGGTACTGGTCCAGCCACGGCAGGATCTTTTCTATCCGGGAATAATCCGCACAGGCCATGCTTTCAATCGCCGTGGAAAAGCCGGCATCCCTGGCCGCATGCAGCAGGTCACAGGCGAAATCCGCCTGGCACAGACATTCCCCTCCTGACAGGGTCAGACCGCCGAGAGAACGACGGTAGTAGATCCGGTCCTTTTCCACAGTCCGCATCACCTCTGCCACCGTCACATCCCTGCCGACCGTTTTCACCCTGCCGTCGGCCTGACGCATGGTCTCGATCTCAAAGGACTGGGACTCCGGGTTGCAGCACCAGCGGCATCGCAGGACACAGCCCTTTAGGAAAACGATCGTACGGATGCCGATCCCGTCATGGACAGAATAGCGCTGGATATCAAAAATCCTTCCTTTTGTATTCATATAGAGCATTTCTTCTTGTTCCATAGCGGGAGCTTCCTCTTAGAATTCAAATCCCTGTTCCGTGCGGTTGATGATATCATCCTGCAGCGATTTGGAAAGGGTGGTGAACAGCGCGGAATAACCGGCGACACGGACCACCAGATGGCGGTAGTTCTCCGGATGAGCCTGAGCATCCAGCAGCGTCTGCCGGTCCACAACATTGAACTGCATGTGCATGCCCTTCTGGTCAAAGTAGGTGCGGATCAACGATTCAAAATCATTTAAACCCTTCTCCCCGGCCAGGGCGGAAGGATGAAACTTCTGATTCAGCAAGGTGCCGTTTGAAGCGATCATATGATCGATCCGTGCGACGGAATTGGCTGTCGCGGTAGGACCGTTGGTGTCATGACCGGCCATCGGCCCGATCCCGTCCGCCACCGGTGTATGGGCAAGCCGCCCGTCCGGTGTCGCACCGGTCTGTTCTCCCAGCGGGACATTCGCGGAGACAGGATAGATCCCTGCCTGGAACTGGCCGCCTCTGGGATTCTTATATTCCTGAATGGGCTTTGTGTACAGATACGCGCACTCTCTGGCAAAGTTATCTACCTCAGGCAGGTCATTGCCATATTTGGGCACTTCTTCGATCCAGGAAAGCAGCTGTGCGCTTTTTGCCTTGATATCCTCCGGGACCGGCGTATTGCGGATGCTCGTGACAAGGCCGGCGATCTCCCTCTCCGAGAGAGTCTGTCCCTGCGCCTGCAGTTCCCGGACGATCCGCATCGTCATCTCTTTTACCGTGATCTCATCAAAGCCATGACCGAAATTCCACTGCAATGCCTGCGCGTATTCCTGCAGAGTCAGCTTTTTCTGCTCATATACCAGGGTCTTTATCGCATACAGTGAATCTGCCACATTGGCAATGCCAAAGCACTGCGGACCAGTGAAATTGTAAACGGCGCCGCCCTGCTCCGTAGTCAGTCCGCGGGAAATGCAGTCGTCCACCAGGCAGGACAGGAAGGGCAGCGGCACCCGCTCGGCATGTGCCATGTCGATGGCGTTGTCCGCATTCACCAGCAGCTCGATCTGATATTCCATCTGCTTTTTGTAAGCATTCCAGAAATCATCAAAGGTGCGCAGTTCGTCCAGTTCTCCTGTCTGGATGCTGATCTTTTCCCCCTGGTCATATCCATTGGAGAACACGAGCTCCAGCGGACGGCACATATTAAAGAAAGCAGCATCATGCCAGCCCATGGTCTTACCCGGCACCTGCGGTTCCACACAACCGATGATGCAGTACCCGCGGGCTTCCTCCAGACTGATCCCCCGGTTCATCAGCGCAGGTATGATCACTTCATCATTATAGTAAGCCGGCAGGCCGATACCTGTCCGGGTCAGTCTCGCCGCCTCATGCATCAGATCATGGGGAGAGAGATTCCACACGCGCACGGACAGGGAAGGCATGGGCAGGCCCACATGGTCCGAAGCCCAGATGCACATGAAGGAAAGGTCATTCGTCGCGTCCTGCCCGTCCGTGGTCTGTCCGCCGACGATCAGATTCTGGAAAAGGCTGTACCCGGCAAAGCCTCTGGCAGAAGCCGCATCGCGGCATTTATTCAGGTCGTTGAGCTTCACCCAGATACAGTCGATCAGCTCCTGGGCCTGATCCCGGGTGATCCGGCCTGCAGCCATGTCCTTTTCGTAATAAGGATACATATACTGATCAAACCGTCCCGGCGATATGGAATGTCCGCTGGACTCCATCTGGAGGAGCTGCTGGATAAACCAGAAGCTCTGACAGGCCTCGTGGAAGGAGGCCGCACCTTTTGCAGGAACATTACGGCAGTTCCGGCTGATCGCAAGGAGCTCCTGGCGGCGTTTTTCATCCCCCGTCTGCTCAGCCATCTGCTTTGCCAGGTCGCTGTACCGGCCGGCATACCGGATCACAGCCTCGCAGCTGATCCGCATGGCTTCAAGCAGGGTGTGTTTTCTCTCATAATCCGCATCACCCAGCCGCATAGACGACGCTTCTTTTTTGATCCGGGCCAGGATCCCCTCCAGACCGACGGACAGAACCTCCCAGTATTTTACGCACAGATGCCCGACACCGTTGTAAAAATAGTTGCCAGGTGTAAAAATATTGTGCTCAATGGCCTTGAGCGTCTCCGGCGCCATGTACGCGGTAGCCAGGTCGCTGCTGGTCCTGTTCTTCCAGAAAGGATGAACCCGGCGCAGGGCCTGACAGGTCTCCTGCGAAATATAAAAAGGATCAGCGTCCCTCGTTGCCAGTGTGGGAAACTCAGGCTCCAGCCATTCAAAAGAAAACTCCGGAAATGTCTGGCAGCCTCTTGGTGCCAGTGTGGAGCTGCCGACGATCAGTTCTTCGTCCCGGATGATGATCGGGATATGATCCAGAATGTGTTCGAAGGCAAGAGCCCGGCGCATAGTCATGGGGAGGTTTTCGGTCTGCTGCCAGGACTCCGTCAGCAGCACAGCTCTCGCGGCTTCCACCTCCGGCATTTTTCTGTACAGGTCTGCCACCAGGCGGTCAATCCTGTCTGACTTTTGTGTAGGAGCAGCATTGTATTCATATCTCATAGTGTCTCTGCCTCCGTCACTCTCA
>JAFWDX010000386.1 GCA_017515945.1 Blautia sp.
ACTCACACGTAAGTGCGAGTCAAGGAACCTGTCCCCCTGACTCACTGGAACCTGACCCTTTAACCTTAATCTCTGTATTGACACTGATATACTAATGTGCTAATATATCAGCATCAGATTTGAACCACTCATTGTAACTGAATAATGACGTAAACATAATCGCCGGTATAATAAAAACACGCCCATAACAGACTCTGCCGAGGGTGCGTTTGAGAAATGGAGGCATACATGAGAGTATCATTCACGGAACTGAAAGACGAGATCAAACGTGTATTTGTAAAATATGGACTCTCCGAGGAAAAGGCTGATATCTGCGCACAGATCCATACGGAATCCACGTACGACGGCATCTATTCCCATGGTGTGAACCGTGTGGCCAGATTCGCTGATTACCTTCAGAAGGGCTGGGTCGATCCGAATGCGGATCCCGTGGTGGAGAAGGACTGCGGCGCGATCCGGGTGATCAACGGGAACATGGGCCCCGGCATCCTGAATGCCTTATTCGCTGCCGACCAGGCCATGGATATGGCGGACAAATATGGTATCGGCATGGTTGGACTTCGCAATACCACGCACTGGATGCGCGGCGGCACGTATGGGAAATATGTCGCACAGAAGGGATATGCCTGCATCATGTGGACCAATACGGAGGCCTGTATGCCGCCCTGGGGTGCTAAGGAATGCCGCCTCGGCAACAATCCATATGTGATGGCCTGCCCGGGCGCGGATGAGGATTCGATCGCGCTGATGGATATGGCGATGAGCCAGTATGCCTACGGCAAGCTCCAGGTAACCCGCCTGGCCGGGAAAAAGCTGCCCTTCCCCGGAGGCTTTGACAAGGACGGCAATGTGACGGACGATCCCGGCGCGATCGAGGAATCCATGCGGATCATGCCGACCGGATACTGGAAAGGCTCCGCCTTCGCCTTCATGCTGGACATCATGGGCTCGATCCTTTCTGATGGTGTTGGAGCCGTTGATCTTAATGCTTCTGTAAAGGGCTCCTGCGGGGGCTGTTCACAGATCATGATCGTGATCGACCCCAAAAAGACCATGGACGCGGAGCGGCTGCACGAGACGGTGCGGCGCGCCATCGATTACGTCAAAGGAGCTGAGCCCGCAGAACACAGCTCAGGTATCCATACACCCGGTGAGGGCAGTGAAAGATTCCATAAAGAGCATGATGAGCTCGGCATCTTTGTGGACGACGTGGTCTGGGAAGAAATCAAGGCGCTTTGATCAGTATACTGGAGGGTCTAAATACGTGGAATGCTTTGCTTCCACGTATTTAGACCCTCTGCATATACCGCGCTGAAATCAGGTATATTTTCCATTTATTGGATCGCGCGAATATACTGCAAGGTGTGTGAGAAGAGGATGAACAGTCATAGCCTGGCGCTCTTCCATTGTGGCGAAAGGAACCGGCGCCCGGTTCTGTGACAGTGGAGGAGCTTGTGACTGAACAGTAACCGAATACTGATGAATCCGGGAGATAATGAAAAATGAATAACCGTTCCATAAAAAAACTGGTATACGATGAACTTAAAAAGAACATCATATCCATGAAATTCGTTCCCGGGCAGATGATCAGTACGAAAGACATTGCCGCCCGGCTGAATGTAAGCTCCACTCCGGTACGGGAAGCATTTCTGCAGCTTCAGTCCGAGGATCTGATTGAAATGATCCCCCAGAAAGAGACCATTGTTTCAAAGATCAATCTGAACCAGATCGAGCAGGAGAAATTTATCCGCGAATGTCTGGAAGCGGGGGTCATCGACATATTCATAAAGAAGCAGACAGAGGCAGACATCAAAAAGATGTCCGGGCTGATCCGTGAACAGAAGGACTGTATAGAGAAAAAAGATTATGTCGGATTTGTCTATGCAGACGACAGATTTCATAAGGTACTTTTTGACGTGGCATCGAGGCAGATGGCCTGGGATACAATTGCCAGCCGGAACGGTCATTATAATCGATATCGTATACTGGTCGTACAGAATGAGAGTATAGCTTCCGGTTCGATCGAACAGCATGAACAGATCGTGAAGCTGCTGTCAGAGGGCAAAGAGGATATGGTGAGGCAGCTGCTGAAAGAACATATCCGGCGCCTTGATCTGGATAATGCAGAGCTGGATGAAGCATATTCGGAGTATTTTGACAACAGAGCCTATGGCAAATCTGAATTCCGGATTGGGACGCTTTGAACTGACGGGTGATGGGTCAGGGGGACAGGTTCCATGAATGAGTCAGGGGGACAGGTTCCT
>JAFWDX010000387.1 GCA_017515945.1 Blautia sp.
ATGTTGTTGCAATCACTGTTTGAGGATTGTTCCGAATAGTTACATATTGTCTCATGGTAAAAAGAGAAAAATGAATAAACCCGGCTTCCGTGAAACAGGCTTCTTTATAGAAGAAGCTCAATTTTCTATTGATTTCAAATAAAAACAGTGCCATAATATAGTTTAGTGCAACGAAGTGATGCAGACTTGACGCGGCACAGCGTCAATCCGGGAGCATCGAGATGTTTAATCATGTGCCAGATTGTCAAGCCGGATACACAGAGGCTTTTATCGACGTACCCAGGCGGTAGTCAGAATAATTGAGGACTTTCATGGAAACCAGTCAATACCTGGACCGTGTGCTGGCAAAGTACGCGGGCTCTTTTGATATCGAAAAAAACTATACCCTCGGCGACGACACCTGGTCTGCGTATGCGTATTTCTTTTCACTCGGGGAGAAATACGTGCTGACCCGCAAGGCAAAGCTATGGTCCATCCGTGCCTATGAGTATGTACTGTTTCAGGAGACGGAGAGGTGCACCAGTGAACTGCTCGACCGCCTGTATGCGGCCCTGACCGTCCGGATCGAGGAGGACTGCGTCCGCAAGGGTGCCAGGTATCCGGAAAAGGATCACATGTACTCCTACCTGAGCGCCGTCGTGATCAGCCGTTTCAGCCCTGATGAAGAGGTTCTGCGCCACATCCGGGAGCTGCGATTTGACAAAGGTTATCTTCTCTCTTTCCGGGGGCACAGCGAATTTCACCTGGTGGTCGTGGATCTGGAGAGGGAAAAGGTCTATACCAACCCCGCCGCCGGCAAAATGAAAAAAGTCTACCGGAAGGCCTTTGACGAGATCCGACAGGGAGCGAAGGGATACACTGAGCTGTATGTCACAGGCGAAGCACTCCGGCCGGCGGAAGCGGACGAAGATGTTCTTCCTTTGTAAATTCGCCGTCTTTTTATCGTATATGCCCCGGAAGCGCAAAAGCTTCCGTGTGTATATAGAGTAACATCAAGTTTTCATTTTCTTCAGGAGGTACCCTATGAATGCAGTACTCATCTTAGCTGTGTCCATCATCGTGCTTGTCATCGGCTATGTCGCGTACGGCGGATGGCTCGCAAAGCAGTGGGGCATCGACCCCTCCCGTCCGACACCGGCCCACGAGCTGGAGGACGGCATGGACTATGTACCGGCTAAAGCACCCGTTCTTCTCGGACATCACTTTTCATCCATCGCCGGCGCAGGCCCCATCAACGGACCGATCCAGGCAGCCGTCTTCGGCTGGGTTCCGGTTCTGCTGTGGGTCATCATCGGCGGCATCTTCTTCGGCGGCGTGCATGATTTCGGCGCTCTGTTCGCATCCATCCGCCACAAAGGCCAGTCCATCGGCGAAGTCATCGGCGATTCCATGGGAAAAGCGGCCAAACGCCTTTTCATCATCTTCGCTTACCTGACCCTGCTGCTCGTTGTCGCAGCGTTCGCTTCCATCGTGGCCAACACCTTCGGCACCACAACGGCTGCCGGCGCGATGCGTGAAGGCGCAGCCCTCGAGGCGAATCTTTCCACCGCCATGATTTCCGTCCTGTTTATCGTACTTGCCATGATCTTTGGCTTCCTCGTATACAGGAAGAACATGAGCGTCGCTCCGGCCACCCTGATCGGTGTCCTTGGAATCGTACTCATCGTTTTCATCGGCCTTAATTTCCATCCGATCGCCCTCGACTACAACATTTGGATGTGGGTGCTCGGCGCATATATCCTGGTTGCCTCCGTCACGCCTGTATGGATCCTCCTGCAGCCCCGTGATTATCTGAGCTCCTACCTGCTCTATTTCATGATCATCGTATCCATCATCGGTGTGTTCGGCTCCGGCCTGAACGGCAACAGTGTCGACCTCGCGATCCCTGCCTTTGGTCTGGCAGAGGCAAAGGGTAACGGCCTGTTCACCACCGGCAGCGTCTTCCCGGCGCTCTTCATCACCATCGCCTGCGGTGCCATCTCCGGTTTCCATTCACTGGTTTCCTCCGGAACCACCGCCAAACAGATCACCAATGAAAAGGATGCCAGGCTGATCGGCTACGGCTCCATGTTCATCGAGTGTGTCGTTGCCGTCCTTTCTCTGTGCGCAGTCGCCTATGTATGGAATGACGCGGTAGGCACAGCCGCTGCCGACACCGGCAAGCTGACCTCAGCCTTCGCTTCCCCGACGGCCGTATTCGCCACCGGTATTTCCAACATGATCGGCTCCTTCACCAATCCGTCCGTGCAGAACGTTATGTACCAGATGCTGGTGCTCGCCGTTTCCGTATTCTGCCTGACCTCCCTGGACACCGCCACCCGTCTGGCCCGCTATATGTTCCAGGAATTCTGGCTCAAACCCGGCGAAAGCGTTGAGGATGCCAAAGGCTTCAAAAAGATCCTGGTCAATCCTTACCTTGCCACCATCATCACCGTCGTACTCGGCATCTCCCTGGGCATGACCGGTTACTCCAAGATATGGCCGCTCTTCGGCGCCGCCAACCAGCTGCTTGCCGCCCTCGGCCTCATCGCCGTCTGCGCATGGCTTGGCCAGATCGGCAAGAACAACAAGATGTTCTTCATCCCGATGGCCTTCATGCTTGTCGTAACCATCTGCTCACTGATCCAGACCATCATCGCCAAGCTCAGCGCCGGCGGAGATATATGGAACTACATCCAGGCTGGCATCGCCTGCCTGCTCGTTGTACTGGCAGTGATCCTTGCCGTTATCGCCTTCAATACGCTTAAAGCGCAGAAAGAAAAGGCATGAGTCACAGGGACAGGTCCCTTGACCCATGAGTCAAGGGGACAGGTTCCCTGACTCATTAAAATGGAGGCCGGCCCTCAGGTTAATGAGAGCCGGCCTCCGGGCATCCTGTGATAAAACACGGGGACAGGTTCCCTGACCCACACATATATGTGAGTCAAGGGACCTGTCCCCGTGTC
>JAFWDX010000388.1 GCA_017515945.1 Blautia sp.
CATGGGTGATTTCCTCCTTTTTAGTATTTATATATGAAACAGTGTATCTGCGAAAGAACATATGATCGAACAGCTATACCAGAGGGTCTTGATACATGGAATGCTTTGCTTCCATATTTTCAGAGCCTCTGCATATGCCGTGTGGAAAATCAGGTGCATTTTCCATTATTTGATCGCGCTTAACTGTGAAGCAGCTTGTATCTAAACAGTTGCGATCGCGCGAGTAAACAAAATCTAAATCGAACGGGAGATAATGTATCTGGGCCGGCCCTGGACCTCCTGGTAGATGCGGGCGATGTAGTAGCCGATGATGCCCAGGCTGATCATGATGATGCTGCCTAAAAAGAGCAGCAGCAGGATAACGGTGGTAAAGCCCTCCACAGCGGTGCCCGCCCTGTAACGCAGCAGGGTCTGGATCGCCAGTATCACGTCGATGGCAAATACGATCACGCCGGCCCACATGACGAGGAGCATCGGGGCGGTGGAGTAGCCTGTGATATTGGTCACGGCGTAGCGGATCAGGGCCCAGGTGGACCATTTGGATTCGCCGGCCTCCCGTTCCTGCACATCGAACTCCACGCTCGCCTGGCGGTAACCGATCCAGGAGGACAGAGCGCGGAAAAAGGCCCTTTTCTCCGGGATGTCCAGCAAGGCCTCCACAGCCCGCCGGTCCAGGAGCTTGAAATCCGAGGCCCGGGACATGTCAAAGCCGACGGCCTTGGTCATGATCCGGTAAAAGAGGCCGGAGCAGACCTTGTGAAAGAGGGACTCCTCGCCGCGGGTGCGTTTGACGGCCTCCACGACCTCATATCCCTGTTCCCAAAGGCGGTACATCTCTATGAGCGTCGCCGGGGGATGCTGCAGGTCGCAGTCCATCACCGCCGCGCAGTCCCCTCTCGCCCCGGCCAGTCCCGCAAAGATCGCGGACTCCTTGCCGAAATTCCGCGAAAAGCGGATCCCGTGGATCCGGGGATCGGCCTGGGCCGCCTCCTGGATCCTCTCCCAGGTGCGGTCGCGGGAGCCGTCGTCGACAAAGACCAGCTCGAACCCGATCTCCGCGCTCTCCAGAATCGAAGTGAGGGCGGATACGGTGCGGGGGAGCATCGCTTCCTCATTATAAGCGGGTATGACGACTGACAGCAGGGACATGGTTACTCCTCCATGGATAGTATTATGTGATTATATTATACATTATTATGAGAAAATTGACAATTGTTCTTTTGTGCGGATATGGAACACAGGGGAGTCGTGGTCTGGTGGGGTCTGGCCCTCCAGACCCCACCACACAAAAAAGGCTCCCTTCGTGAAGGGAGCCTGAGCAGCGCTACAAGGATTCGAACCTTGAAATGACGGAGTCAGAGTCCGTTGCCTTACCATTTGGCGATAGCGCTTTATTTTTCGCATTTCCTGCGACGGGTGTTAGTATATAACATCTGCGCAGGAAATGCAAGCACTTTTTTTATTCTTCTTCAAGTTTTTTCAGGCTCAGCTCTTCCATCAGCATGGTCTTCATGTCGTAGAGCTTCTGGGAGAGGTCTACGTAGACCTTGTGGGGGTTTTCGAAGCGGCGGGATTCGTCCCAGAGGGTCTCCTGTTCGCGGGCGCAAAAGGCGCGGAGCTCTTTGACGGAGGGGCTGGTGTAGACGCACTTGCCTTCCTTAAATATGGGGATCAGGAGCTCTCTCACTTCGTAGGTGCCGCCCAGGACCTTGGTCTTTTTCCAGGTATTGACCGGGTCAAAGATCACCATGGTCTCTTCGGGGTCGAGTTTTTCGTCCGCGAGGCAGATCAGGTCGGCTTTGATCTTGCCGGTGGCTTTGCTGTAGATGCGGAATACGGTCTTGTTGCCGGGGTTGGTGACCTTTTCCGGGTTTTCGGAGAGTTTGATCTTTGGGATGAAGTCGCCTGTGGTGGGGTCTTTGACCGCGGCCAACTTGTACACGCCGCCGAAGGCCGGGTTGTCGTCGGCGGTGATCAGGCGGGTGCCTACGCCCCAGGAGTTGATCTTGGCATCCTGGGCCTTGAGGCTGGAGATCAGGTATTCGTCCAGGTCGCTGGACGCGGAGATCGTGGCGTCGTCAAAGCCAGCGGCGGCGAGCATCTTGTAGGCCTCTTTGGAAAGGTAGGCAAGGTCGCCGCTGTCGATGCGGATGCCGTATTTCTTTAATGTGATGCCCTCCTGGCGCATTTCCTCAAAGACGCGGATCGCGTTGGGCACACCGGATTTGAGGACGTCGTAGGTGTCCACCAGCAGGATGCAGGCATCCGGGTACAGGTGGGCGTAGGTCTTGAAGGCGGTGTATTCATCCGGGAAGCTCATGATCCAGGAGTGGGCGTGGGTCCCCAGCACGGGGATGTCAAACATCTGGCCGGTCAGGACGTTGGATGTGCCGATGCAGCCGGCGATCACAGCCGCCCGGGCGCCGTAGATCCCCGCGTCCGGTCCCTGGGCGCGGCGCAGGCCGAATTCCATGACGCCGTCTCCCTTTGCCGCGTAGCAGACACGGGCCGCTTTGGTCGCGATCAGGCTCTGGTGATTCATGATGTTGAGGATGGCGGTCTCCACCAGCTGGGCCTCCATGATCGGGGCGATCACCTTGATCATGGGCTCGTGGGGGAAGATGACCGTCCCCTCGGGAATCGCGTAGATGTCGCCGGTGAACCGGAAGGAAGCCAGGTATGAGAGGAATTCTTCGTCAAAGATGCCGAGGCTCCTGAGGTAGGTGATATCTTTCTCTGAGAAGTGGAGGTTTTCGATGTATTCGATCACCTGCTCCAGGCCGGCGCTGATCGCGAAGGCGCCGCCGCAGGGGTTGGTGCGGTAAAACATGTCAAAGACCACGGTCTGGTCCGCGCTGTTGTGGTAGTAGCCCTGCATCATCGTGAGCTCGTACAGATCGGTCAGCAGGGAAAGGTTGTCGGCTTCTTTTCTCATGGCGATGATTCTCCCTCAATGGCGGCTCCCCGGGGACGCGGTAAAACGACGTGATGAGTCGGATTGATGCTGCGGGGGCCTTTGAATACGGGTAGTTTTATGATGGTATTTTAGCATAAATGGAGGGAAAATGGGGTCAGGCCCCCCAAACATTCCGTGAACATAGAATGAACAATGTGTGAATTTATCATTCACACATTGTTCATTCTATGTTCACGGAATGTTTTTGAGGGGCTTGACCCCGTTGCTGCGTGAGTCAGGGGGATGAATGAGTCAGGGGGACAGGTTCCTTGACTCACACAGACGTGTGAGTCA
>JAFWDX010000389.1 GCA_017515945.1 Blautia sp.
CCTGGGAATCGGTGATCCGTCCGTCGTCCAGTACCTGCAGGAGGACATTGAAGACATCAGGATGGGCTTTTTCGATCTCGTCAAAGAGCACGACGCTGTATGGCTTGCGCCGCACGGCCTCGGTGAGCTGCCCGCCCTCCTCGTAGCCGACATATCCCGGAGGCGCTCCGATCAGACGGGAGACGGAGAACTTCTCCATGTATTCACTCATATCGATACGGACCATGTTCTGCTCATCGTCAAAGAGCGTATCGGCCAATGTCTTTGCCAGCTCTGTTTTGCCGACGCCGGTAGGTCCGAGGAAGAGGAAGGAGCCGATGGGTTTGGTGGGATCTTTGATCCCTGCTTTGGACCTGAGGATGGCATCGCTGACCCGGCGTACTCCTTCATCCTGGCCGATCACACGTTTATGCAGCTGATCCTCCAGCGCCAGGAGCTTGGTCCGCTCACCCTCAGTCAGCCGTGTCACCGGGATGCCGGTCCAGCGGGAAATGATCCGGGCGATTTCATCGTCTGTGACAGCCTCGTGGACCAGGCTGCGGTCTCCCTCACGGACTGCCTTTTCCTCGATCTCCAGCTGCTGCTTCAGACGAGGCAGCTCTCCGTACTGGAGCTGGGCGGCTTTTTCCAGGTCGTAGCTCTGCTGGGCTTTCTGGATCTGTTTATTTACATCCTCGATCTGTTCACGGAGCTTTTGCAGCTTTTCGACGGATTTCTTTTCGTTATCCCACTGGGCTTTGCGCGCATTAAAGCTGTCGCGCAGCTCTGCCAGCTCCTTCTGAAGCGCCTCGAGTCTTTCCTGGCTCAGTGTGTCGGATTCTTTTTTCAGAGCGGATTCCTCGATCTCCATCTGCATGATCCGCCGCTGCAGCTCATCCAGCTCTGTGGGCATCGAATCAAGTTCTGTCTTGATCAGTGCACAGGCTTCATCCACCAGGTCGATGGCCTTGTCGGGCAGAAAACGGTCGCTGATATAGCGGTGGGAGAGGGTGGCAGCGGCCACCAGCGCGCTGTCGGTGATCTTCACACCGTGAAAGACCTCGTATCTTTCCTTGAGTCCTCTCAGAATGGAGATCGTATCCTCCACGGTAGGCTCGTCCACCATGACAGGCTGGAAACGACGCTCCAGGGCGGCATCCTTTTCGATATATTTGCGGTATTCGTCCAGGGTGGTGGCGCCGATGCAGTGCAGCTCCCCTCTGGCAAGCATGGGCTTGAGCATGTTGCCCGCGTCCATGGCTCCCTCGGTCTTGCCTGCGCCTACGATCAGGTGCAGCTCATCGATGAAAAGGATGATGCGGCCGTCACTCTTGCGCACTTCCTCCAGAACGGCTTTGAGCCGTTCTTCAAATTCGCCGCGGTATTTGGCTCCGGCGACCAGCGCGCCCATATCCAGGGCAAAGATCGTTTTTTCCTTAAGACCCTCCGGGACATCACCGGCGACGATACGCTGTGCCAGTCCCTCTACGACGGCTGTCTTGCCGACACCGGGTTCACCGATCAGGACAGGATTGTTTTTTGTCTTTCTGGAGAGGATCCGGACGACGTTGCGGATCTCCGCGTCGCGTCCGATGACCGGATCCAGCTTTTGGCTCCGGGCTTTTTCCACCAGATCCTCGCCGTATTTGACCAGGGTATCGTACGTCGCCTCCGGATTATCGCTGACCACGCGCTGATTGCCGCGGACAGAGGAGAGGGCGGTCAGAAAACGGTCCCTCGTGATGCCGAACTCCCGGAAGAGCTTTGTGATGGCGGGACTGGGGTTATCCAGCACGGAAAGGAACAGATGCTCTACGGAGACATACTCATCCCCCATAGCTCTGGCCTCGTCCTCGGCGCTCACCAGCGCTTTATTCAGATACTGGCCGAACCGCAGATCGCCGCCCTTTACCTTGGTCCTGGCGTCGATCGCTCTCTGTACAGCATTGATAAAGTAATCTTTATTGATATCCATCTTATCGATGAGGCCAAGGATCAGGCTGTCCTCCTGAGTAAGGAGGGCCAGGAGCAGATGTTCCTGCTCGATCTCCTGGTTCCCGTTGTCGTAGGCGAGTTTTTCAAGCCTCTGAACGGCCTCTATGGATTTTTGTGTGAACTTGCTTATATTCATACAGGCGTTACCTCCTCGTCTTTTTCTTTTGTTCGTAACTGTTCAGGCACAAGTTCGTTCCATCGCAGCTGCCCTTTGGTGTAACTGTGAAGTCACAAACTCCTTCACGGTTGCCCTCTGTTCTAGACGGAGTATAACATGAGTTGCTAGCAGAGTCAATAGGTGAGTGCTAATTTCTTAAAAAAATAAGTTGTTTACAAAAAAAACGCTTTAAATTGATAATACTTTAGTGTATAATAGCACGGAATCAAGAGAGGTATTCTTTTTAAAGGAGGAATCCAGATGTCTTACACAGAAGAAGTCTATGAGAGAGTCGTTGCCCAGAATCCCGGTGAGCCGGAGTTTCATCAGGCCGTCAAAGAAGTTCTCGATTCCCTGAAGGTTGTCATCGACCGCAACGAAGAGCTTTACCGCTCTCAGTCTGTTCTCGAGCGCCTTGTAGAGCCGGAGAGGATCATTTCCTTCCGCGTGCCGTGGGTGGACGACAAGGGCAACGTACAGGTGAATAAAGGGTATCGCGTGCAGTTCAACAGCGCGATCGGACCCTACAAGGGAGGTCTTCGCTTCCATCCTTCTGTCAATCAGAGTATTCTGAAATTCCTTGGCTTTGAACAGATCTTTAAAAACTCCCTGACCGGTCTCCCGATCGGCGGCGGCAAGGGCGGATCCAATTTCGATCCCAAGGGCAAATCTGACAGAGAGGTTATGGCATTCTGCCAGAGCTTTATGACCGAGCTTTCCAAATACATCGGAGCGGATACGGATGTACCTGCCGGTGATATCGGTGTCGGCGGCCGTGAGATCGGTTTCCTGTTCGGACAGTACAAGAGGATCCGTGACCTTCATGAGGGCGTCCTCACCGGCAAGGGCCTTACCTATGGCGGCTCCCTGATCCGTACACAGGCTACAGGCTATGGCGTCGTATATATGCTCGACGAGATCATGAAGGCTCACAATGACAGCCTCGACGGAAAGACCGTCGTCGTCACCGGTTCCGGAAATGTGGCCATCTATGCGGTTGAGAAGGCACAGCAGCTGGGCGGCAAGGTCGTGGCTATGAACGATTCCAACGGATATGTCTACGATCCTGACGGGATCAAGCTGGACGTCGTAAAGGATATCAAGGAAGTCCGCAGAGGCCGTATCAAAGAGTATGCCGATCGCGTACCGGGTGCGGTTTACACGGAAGGTAAGGGCATCTGGACCATCAAGTGTGATGTGTATCTGCCCTGCGCGACACAGAATGAGCTGGATCTGGACGGCGCAAAGACGCTGGTTGCGAATGGCTGCAAATATGTTGTAGAGGGAGCCAACATGCCCACCACACTCGAGGCGACTCAGTATGTGATGGAGAACGGCGTGCTCTTCATGCCCGGCAAGGCTGCCAATGCCGGCGACGTAGCCACTTCCGCTCTGGAAATGTCCCAGAACTCCATGCGCCTGTCCTGGAGTGCCGAGGAGGTCGATGAGCGTCTGCATAATATCATGATCAATATCTTCCGCAAGGTCGATGAGGCCTCTAAGAAGTATGACCTGACTGACAACTA
>JAFWDX010000390.1 GCA_017515945.1 Blautia sp.
CCGGCAGTCCGGTGTGTATCGTCATATCTGGTATGCGATCACGATTTTCCATATGCCGGCTTTTGTGTTTGTGTCCGGATATCTTTCCAAGCATCCGCAGAATCAGATGAAAAATTTCCGCAACCTGATGATGCCCTATATCCTGGGTTATACCATGTCGTGGTATACGTATAACTGGAACGGCCAGCACATGGATTTTGAACTGCTGCGTCCGAGCGGGACGGTCATGTGGTACCTGCTTGCGCTGTTTTTTTACCGGCTGACGATCGAAGCACTGGCCAGAGTCCGCTTTATTGTACCTCTGAGCATCCTGGCTGCACTCCTGGCGGGACTGCGGCCGGAGTTCTCCACCTATCTTTCGGCGTCCAGGATCGTGGTGTTTTTTCCGTTTTTTGTGGCCGGTTATCTCTGGAGGAGTGATTATACCAGGGTGATCCGCAGCTTCAAGGCCAAGTGGCTCCTGGTTCCTGTCGCGGGTATGCTGCTGTACAGCGTTCCTGCATACATGTTCAGGCATAATCTGCCCGTCGATCTCTTCAGACAGAACCACAGCTATCAGATGAGCGGAGTGACCATGTATGAGGGCATTGCCCTCAGAGCCATGATGTATGTGGTTTCCTTTATCATCATTTTCCTGCTGTTTGCCGTTCTCCCGGACAAAAAACTGTTTTTCAGCTTCCTGGGGAGAAACACCATGCCCATCTATTTCTTTCATTATCCGATCCTGAATGTGGCCAACGGCCTGCTCCTGCTCCAGATCCCTGAGGTCAACACGATATGGAGCAATCTGGGTATATCCGCCGCCCTGGTTCTGATCCTTGGATGTCCGCCCGTGGACTGGCTGTATAACAAGATCATGTGGCTGATCGGCCTTATCATATTTAAAAAGGACAAGAAACGAGAAGGAAATCTGCGTGATGATGAATATGATGAGGATGAAGAGGAACCTGAGGAAATACCTGCTCCGGCCATGTGACTGAACAGTTACGATGCATGGGGGTGTCCTGCATGAAACGAGTGATTACTTATGGAACCTTTGACCTGTTTCACCGCGGTCATTACAACATCCTGAAAAGGGCGAGGGCACTGGGCGACTATCTGATCGTCGGTGTGACCAGTGAGAGCTATGACATTGAGCGAGGCAAGCTCAATGTCCGTGACAGCCTGCTCCATCGGATCGAAAATGTGCGCAAGACAGGATTTGCAGATGAGATCATCATAGAGGAGTACCAGGGCCAGAAGGTCAGCGATATCCTCAAATATAACATCGATGTGCTTGTACTCGGTTCGGACTGGCGTGGGAAATTCGACTATCTCAAAAACTATTGTGAGGTCGTCTACCTCGAAAGGACCAAAAATATATCCAGCACGCAGCTGCGGGGAGAGGGCCGCACCTTTAATATCGGCGTTGTGACGGACAGCACCTGGGACGGAGGGATCGTCTGGGAGTCCAAGTATGTCAGCGGGCTGCATACGGAGAGAGTCTGTTCAGAGAATGAACAGACCGCACAGAAATTCTGTGAGAAATACGAGCTGGACACATACGGCACGGACTTCGCTTCATTTGTGAGCGATGTGGAGGTGGTCTATGTCCATGTGAAGGAGGAGGACAGGGCTGAGTATGTCTCTAAATGTCTGTATGCAGGCCGTCATGTGATCTGCGACGCTCCGATCACCAGGGATCCCTCCCATCTCAGAGAGCTTTTTGATCTGGCGGCGCGCAAACAGATCATCCTTTTTGAACGGATCACCCTGGCGTATCTGCGGGCCTTCAACCAGCTGGTATGGCAGGCCCATGCCGGCCTTATCGGCCGGATCCTTTCAGTCAAATGCACCGTTTCCGCCGAGTTTTTCGAGGGCGGCAAGGATCTGCCCGAAACAGCGGTTTACCCGCTGTGTGCGGTCATCAAGCTCCTGGGGAGCGGCTGGACGGATATTCAGACCAGCGAGGTGGAGGACGAGGGTGAGGACTGTGCGTACAAGCTGATCACGATCCGGTATCCTGAGGCTCTGGCCTGTATCGAGATCGGCTCCGGCCTTGACATGGAAAATGAATTTGTAGTCCTCGGCAGCAACGGGAGGATCACGATCCCCAATGACTGGTGGAATACGGGCTACTTTGAGGCGCGCGTACTCGGCGCAGATCCGCTCAAACGTTTCTGCTTTAATTTTGAGGGAAACGGGCTGCGCTACCTGCTGCAGGAGATGATGATCATGATGAGCGACCGTCGTACGACCAACGCCAGGCTTTTCTCTCAGGAATCGGTTGAACTGACAAAGATGCTGCAGAAAATATTGTAACTGTTCAATCACAGGTTTCTTCACAGTTACGCGCGATCAAATAAAGAGGATTATAGGATAAAGAGGATTATAGGATAATGAAAGTATCCGATTATATCGTTGAATTTATGGTGCGGAGGGGCGTCCGGGATTTCTTCGGCTACCAGGGGACGATGATCGCCCATCTGGTGGATTCCGTTGCGAGGCACCCTCTCGCCCGCAATCATTCATCGTATCACGAACAAGGCGCATCCTTTGCCGCCTGTGGTTATGCTCAGGCACGGGGAGAATGCGCCTTTGCCTATGCCACCAGCGGACCGGGAGCGGTGAACCTGCTTTCCGGTGTGGCCGATGCGTTTTTTGATTCGCTTCCGGTGATCTTTGTCACCGGCCAGCTCAATACTTATGAGTATTCCGGGATCCGGGGGCTGAGGCAGCAGGGATTTCAGGAGATCGACATTGTGTCCATGGCTGCCCCGGTGACCAAAAGGGCCGTACAGATCCGCACGGCGGCTGATATCGTCAGGGAACTGCCGCTGGCCTATGCACTGGCCTGCCATGGCCGGCGGGGACCGGTCCTCCTGGACATTCCGATGGATATCCAGCGGGGCGAGATAGAGGAACCGGTCTATGACCGGGAGTTTTCGGAGGAAGAGCTGCGGGTACTGGAAGGGCTGCCGGATGAGAATGAACTGCCGGAAAGGATCTGCACGGATCCTGAAGCCGCCGCCTGCTGTATAAAAGACGCGCTGTCCGCCAGCCGGCGGCCGGTGCTGTTGTTGGGCAACGGTGTGCGGGGAAAGAATTGCGCCAGGATGCTGGAATTGGCCAGGTCCCGGCAGATCCCGGTGATCACCAGCGTCCTGGCCCGGGATATACTGGATTTCCGTGATCCGCTGTACTTTGGCTGTATCGGAGGCGCGTACGGGCACAGATACGCAAATATGATCGCCAGTGCAAAGAGCGACCTGCTGATCTGCATGGGGATTTCCATGTGCACGCGTCAGATCGGGACAAAGGTGCATGATTTTGCGCAGGGAGCCAGGCTGATCCGTGTCGATATCGATCCTTTTAACCTGCAGAGGGTCATCCATACGGATCCGGACATGGAACAGTGCTTTATGGCGGATGCGGGCGAGGTGGCCCGGCTCCTGCTGAGGGAGGGCTTTCTGCCTGCTCCGGACTCTCATGCAGGCGACTGGCTGCAGGTCTGCACCAGGATCCGCCGGGAACTGGAGCGGGTTGATGAAACGGTGTCGGAACGAGAACCGAACGAAGTCATTGCACGGATCGGGGAAGCCCTGCAGGGCTTTGGGGCCGTCGCGGCAGATGTCGGTCAGCATATGGTATGGACATATCAGTCTCTGGATGTGAGAGAGGGCACCCGCCTGCTGTTCAG
>JAFWDX010000391.1 GCA_017515945.1 Blautia sp.
GGTGGAACAGGATATTACGAAGGCGCTGGCCTGCGCCGACCGGGGATATGTCATCGAGAACGGGAGGATCGCCCTGGAGGGGACCTCGGCAGAGCTGCAGGTCAATGAGCATGTGAAGAAAGCTTATCTGGGGATCTGACATAAAATATGCAGGGAAACACCGCAGGAGATACACAGGGTGCCCGCAGGTGCATCCCAGGGTTCCCTGTGGGGATCCCCTGCATTGTTTCTCATATACGCCCCAAAGGGATGCCTGCCGTACAGCATTTCACGTATCAAGACCCTCTGGTATCACCCTCCGGAAGATTACCGAAGGAGGAAATTAAACATGAAACATGAATTTCTGAAGAAGGCTCTGTCCGTCGCGGCATCCTTTGTCATGGTGGCCTGCCTGGCTGCCGGCATCGTTACGACCGGCGCAAAGACGGTTGCGGCAGAGGAAAGCGAACCGATCCGCATCGGTACCATCTATGCGATGTCCGGTGGGAACGCTGCGATCGGAGAGAATATCCTTCGAGGCATCGATTTCGCGGTTGAGGAGATCAACGCGCAGGGCGGCGTCAATGGCCGTATGCTCGAGGTCGTCCGCGGCGATCATGCCGGCGATCCTGCCCAGGGCAAATCCGAGGCAGAGCGTCTGATCACCCAGGAGCATGTCGACGTGATGATGGGCTGCCATATGTCCACCGTCACCGAGGTCGTCGCTCAGGTATGCACCCAGTACGGTGTGCCAATGATCACGGCTATCTCCACTCTGGACCGTCTTTCCGACGCCGATCACGAGGCGATGGATTACTTCTTCCGTCTTTGCCCGCTGAATTCCGTGTATGTCGAAGACATGCTGAAATATCTCAAAGATGCCGGAGAACAGACCGGTGAAGAGATCAAGACCATCGCGATCTTCACAGACCGTGCGGCCATCGGCCAGGAGCTGATCCGCTGCGTGGAGCTGTACAAGGATGAGTATGGTTTTGAGCTCGTTGACACGATCGACTATTCCAGCAATGCGACAGACCTCAGCGCGCAGGTTCTGGCACTCAAACAGGCTGATCCGGACGCGATCCTCTGCGATTCCTATATCGGAGATGCCACTCTGTTCGTCCAGACCCTCAAGGCCCAGAACTACATTCCCAAGATGATCGTTGCCAAGGCAAACGGCTTTACCGATCCCGCCTTCCTGACCAACCTTGGTTCCGCCGCCAACGGCGTCGCTTCTGTCGTGGAATTCAACCCTGACCTGATCAATGGTGAGGAGATCAACGCCGAATTCTCCGAGAAATACGGCGTGAACATGAACGGTCACTCCGCAGAGTCCTACACGGTCGTCTGGATCTTCAAGACCGCGATCGAAGCAGCCGGCTCCACGGACGGCGAAGCTGTCCGCGACGCCATCGCCGCTCTTGACATCGAAGGCGAATTCCCCGGCGGACGCAAGATCATCCTTCCCTATGACAAGATCAAATTCGAAAACTACGACCTCGCCGGCGAACCGCACTTCAGAGACAATACATCCGCCTCTGTCGCCATCGCCCAGGTCCAGGACGGCGAATGGAAGACCGTATGGCCCTTCGATTTCACCGAAAACCAGATCCTTTATCCTGCACCTCTGCAGTAAAAACGCAGATCATCAGAGATATACCTTCCGGAGACGATCAGAAGGTCTGAACATACGGGATCCTGTACGGCAGGCATCCCTTTGGGGCGTAGTGAGTCACGGGGACAGGTTCCCTGACTCACCTGGTGAGTCAGGGGAGTCACTTGACTCACTTGTGAGTCAAGGAACCTGTCCCTGTGACTCATTTCCGTGAAAAGAAGTTGCAAAGATTGAACTGTTAGAATGTACCCACGGAAAATCAAAACAGACATATCGCTTTCGGGCGTGGAAAAGAATAATGTGGGAATAGGCTTGAAATAACGAAAGGGGAAACACATGGATATCAGTATTTTGCTTGCATTACAGCAGTTTCGTGAGACGATCGGCCAGCCGCTGGTCAGCTTTTTTTCAAAAATGACGTTTCTTGGAGAACTGTCGACCGTTATTATCATCATGGCTGTTGTATACTGGTGCGTGGATAAGGAGTTCGGTACGTATCTGCTGATGGGATGGAGTGGAAACCGTCTGGTTAACGGTTTTATGAAGATCACAGCATGCGTCTACAGACCGTGGATCCGGGATGCGGCCATCGTGCCATACGGGGACTCGATGACGACGGCGACGGGATATTCTTTTCCGAGCGGACATTCGATGAATGGTGCCAGTGTTTACGGTGGCTGCGCCGTACGCAAGGATCAGCCAAAGGGTTTCAGGATCGCCATGGGACTTGTCGTGGCCTTTGTGGCATTCAGCCGTCCGTTTCTGGGTGTGCATACGCCCCAGGATGTCCTGTGCGGAACAGCGGCCGGGCTGCTTGTCATGTGGCTGACTGCAAAACTCATGAATTGGCTTTCGGCTCATCCGGGCATGGACATCGTCGTTGCCGCCGTTGGTCTTGCACTGGCCATTGCCGTGGTCGTGTATGCAGCGATGAAGCCCTATCCCGCCGATTATGACGCAGCTGGTAAACTTATCGTGGATGGAGCTAAAATGGCCGGTGATACCTTTAAAGGTACAGGATATGTCGCAGGCTTTCTGGTTGGCTGGATCCTGGAAAGAAGATTTGTGAAATTCTCTACGGATGTATCGATGAAATGCAGAATCACACGCGTGGCCACAGGGCTGCTCAGCTATTACGCCGTCAGCCTGATCGCGGCACCGCTGATCAAGACAGGGATCGGCGGGAATGCAGGAACATTTTTGTCGTGCTTCCTGCAGGTATTCTATATTGTGCTGCTTTTCCCGGCTGTTATGCCGAAGAAATAAAGATGAGTCAGAGGGACAGGTTCCTGGTGAGTCAGGGGGACAGGTTCCTTGACTCACACGGAAGTGCGAGTCAAGGA
>JAFWDX010000392.1 GCA_017515945.1 Blautia sp.
CGCCGTTGACATTGACCTTGTCCATATCGAACTCCAGATCATGGGCAACTGCCAGCGACTGCGCGGCAAATGCCTCGTTGGCCTCGACCAGATCCATGTCGGCGATCGTCAGCCCGAGTCTCTTAAAGACCTTTCTCGTGGATGCAACCGGTCCGACGCCCATGATGGACGGATCTACGCCGCCCAGCGCGCCGCCGAGCCAGTAAGCCATGATCTCTGTCCCGAGCTCTTTGGCCTTCTCTTCGCTCATGACCACGATGGCCGCTGCGCCGTCATTGATGCCGGAGGCATTGCCGGCAGTTACGATGCCGTCCTTCTTGAAGGCAGGACGGAGCTTCGCCAGCGCCTCTGCTGTCGTGCCCTCTCTCGGACCTTCATCGGTGTCAAAGACAACCGTCGCTTTTTTCTGCTTTACTTCAACCGGCACGATCTCGTCCTTGAAGCGTCCCTCTGCGCGGGCTTTGCAGGCCAGGGTCTGGCTTCTCACGGAGAACTCATCCAGAGCTTCCCGGGACAGGTTCCACTGCTCGGCCACGTTCTCGGCGGTGATGCCCATATGGTAATCATTGAAGGCATCCCAGAGGGCGTCGTGCACCATGGTGTCGACCAGCTTGCCGTCATTCATGCGGTAGCCATAGCGGCCCTGCATCGCTGCGTACGGGGCCAGGGACATGTTCTCTGTGCCGCCGGCCACGACGATGTCCGCATCGCCGGCCAGAATCATCTCGGCAGCCATATTCACGCAGTTCAGACCGGAACCGCAGACAACGTTGATGGTCACAGCCGGAACCTCTACCGGCACGCCGGCCTTTATGGATGCCTGGCGGGCCACATTCTGTCCCTGTCCTGCCTGGATGACGCAGCCCATAAGGACCTCATCCACCTGCTCTGCCTTGACGCCGGCTCTGTTCAGCGCTTCCCGGATCACGATGGAACCCAGCTCTGCGGCCGGAACTGTGGAAAGTGCTCCGCCCATCTTGCCGATGGCGGTTCTGCAGGCGCCGGCGAGTACTACTTTTCTGCCCATTTTCCTATACCTCCTTGCGGTTGCATTTCTTCTTTCAGCATAGATTCAGAAAAAACTACCGGAGAAAGGTCGGTGTTTCGAATCATTCTCTCTCCGGCAGTACTTTCCATTCAATTATACACAAACGAAGTAAATATTTCCACTGCTATCTGTGAATCACTTCACCGGCGGGGTCTGCGGATACGCATCCAGGATCGTTTTGCAGAACGGGCGGGATCCGGCCGTACGTTTCCGGTTGACTTCCTGCCCTGTCACGAACCACTCATCTGTGATGCACCAGCGTCCGTCTACCTTATTCACGGCGCACTCGCACAGGCCGTACATCTGGTCCGGCCCTATGGAGGAATCATCCCCGCAGCCATACACGGAAGCGCCCTCCTTCGCATAGGCCCCGTAGGAAGTCGTCACCTGGCCGAAATGGTAGCCATGCTCCGGATCCCCTACGGCATAGATCTGCCGGAAATCAATGGTATCCCGGGGATACGGGGAAAAAGTCGGCAGCGTTTCCACCTCCAGCGCATCGTGCCCGCCAACCCACCGGCCGGTTCCCTCCAGACGGGTGACGGTGGAATCGCAGTAATAGTCGTAGCACAGGCCGGCCTGGTGGTAGTCCCAGATCAGCTTGGTATAGACTTCAAACTGTCTGGCGACCTGCTCCGGCGTTTCCATCGGGCAGCTGAAATAATAGTCCTCCAGCGCTTTTCTCGCGGCAAGCTTCTCTTTCCGTGTCATGCTTCTTTCCTCTCTTTCCGGAGCTCTCCGTCGAGCTATTCTTGATTCTAAAGAGACCTGGCATATGTCGTATATGCCAGGTCCGAAAATTTCACACTGTACAATTATCAGGTTACTGTTGTAATCCTGCAGACAGCCTTTAGACCACGTATCCCATGATCTTCGGCAGGAACAGTACGAGGTCCGGGATATAGGTGATCAGCATCAGGGCCAGAACAGCCACGCCGATCCACGGCCAGATATCCTTGGACAGCTTGTTCAGCGGCACACCGCCAATGGCCGATGCCATGAACAGGTTTGCTCCCAGCGGCGGGGTAACGAAACCGATGGCCAGGTTGACGATGGTCACGATACCGAAATGCACCGGGCTGACGCCTACGGAGGTAACGATCGGGAGAAGAATCGGAACCGTCAGAATGATGGCGGCGTTCGTCTCCATGAAGGTACCCATGATCAGGTAGATGATGTTGATGAACAGAAGAAGCACGTACTTGTTGTTTGTCAGGGAAAGGATCATGGCTGCGATCTTAGCCGGGATCTGTTCCATGGACAGGATCTTGCCGAAGCCGGAGGACATCGAAATGATGAACATAACCGGCGCGGCGATTGTCATGGCGTGCATGGCGAAGTACGGAAGCTTCTTGTAGGATACTTCTTTGTAAATGAACAGGCTGACGATAATGCCGGCCAGGCAGCCAAGGGCAGCGGACTCGGTCGGTGTAGCAAAACCGCCGTAAATGGAGCCCAGGATGATAATCGGAACCAGAAGGGCCGGGATAGCGTCGACGACGATGTGGCCGGCTTCCTTGGCGGTGTAATGATGCTTCTCTTCAGGCTTGTAGCCCTTGACACGGGAGGACCACCAGCAGTAGATACAAAGAGCGACACCGAAGATGATACCGGCCGGGATACCGGCGGTAAACATGGATGTCAGGGACACGCCTGCGCAGGTAGCGTACACGACCTGGCAGATGCTGGGCGGAATCATGGTGCCGATGGCACCGCCGATCGCCACCATACAGGTGCTGTAGGAGCGGTCATAGTGTGCGCGGACCATCTCCGGGATCATCAGCATGCCGATAGCGGAAACCGTAGCGGAACCCGTTCCGGAAATCGCCGCGAAGACCATGCAGGCGATGATTGCCACGATACCGAGACCGCCGGTCATGTTGCCGACAAAGATCTTGGCCACGTTAACCAGCCTCTTGGAAATGCCGCCTTCCGCCATGATGTCGCCGGCAAAGGTAAACAGCGGGCAGGCAACCAGCAGATAGGAATCAAAGCCGTTAGTGCACAGCTTGGTAAAGGAGGCCAGCGAGATGGTTTTGTACACTTCGACATTGAAAAGAGAAGTAGCGCCCAGGGCCACGGCAATGGGTGCGCCCATTACAAAGAGTACAACAAAAATTAAAACAAATAATGCCATCATCATAGCGCAGTTTCCTCCTTATGCTTTCCCGCCGTGTTTCTTGCGAAACGCTTCTTCTTCTGCCCACGCTTCTTCCGGAACCTGCTGCCGATACTCTTCCCTCAGAGCCTCGTCATAGGTAAAGTTGCCGAGACCGCCGTTCAGGACGCCGTACGGGTTGACAAAGACCGGCATGCTGCAGTTGAAGTGACGGAAGCGCCAGAAGAAAATCTGTGCGGAGCGAAGCATGCCCAGGCCATAACCGATGGGGCCTGCCGCATACATCCAGTTCTGGCTGACCCGGATACTGAGGGCCATGTTGCCGTCCCTGGCGATACGCATCACGTTTGTCGTGCATCCGATAAAGCAGTAGATGAACACAACCGTCATGACAAACTGTGTAAAAATCATCAGGATCTTCTGTGTCTTTTCAGGAAGCAGTCTTCTGACCGCGTCGATTTCAATATGAATGGAGTTGCGCGTGGCATAACTCAGTCCGAGGTAGGAAACCCAGACATAGCACCAACGGCAAACCTCTTCGCCCCATACAAATCCTTTTCCGATCAGTGCGCGGGCAAAAATCTGATACAGTATGATCAGCAGCATGACATAAAACATGATCATGCCGAAGCAGGCCTCGAAATTTATGTCAAGCCATTTGATTATCTTCTTCAATGATCTCCCTCCTCTGATTTCTTGCTTATGCGGAGATACAGTCAATACAGGAAAATGCGGGAGGCGGACAGCAGATGGCCATCCGCCTCCCTTTGTAATGAATACGAATACTCAATGATTATCGAATTACTACATTCGTTACAGAGTTGTCACTTACTGGCGGGCAGCATCCACATAGCCCATGTACTCGTCATAGACGTCCTGGCCGGTCAGCTCAACGATCATCTTCTCGGTAACCGGCTGCATCTTGGCCTTCATCTCCTCTTTCACAGAGGGATCCAGCTCGTTGACCTCGGTGCCGTACTCGGAAGCGAACTTCTCCAGAAGAGCCTCGTTCTCCGGGATGTAGTGATCACGATGGTAGCAGTAGCAGACATCAGCAGCGGCATTGACGATCGCCTGATCGTTCTCGCTCAGGGACTCCAGCCACGCCTGGTTGGAAATCAGCATATCGCAGCTGAACACATGGTCGGTCATGGTGAAGTACGGCTGTACCTCATGGAAGGAGTAGTCCTCGAAGTTAACGATAGCACCCTCTTCGCCGTCGATCAGCTTCTGCTGAAGAGAAACGAACAGCTCATCCCACTGAATGGAAACCGGCTCTACGCCGACAGCTTCCCATGCAGCCTGCTGGATGGTGGAGTAGCCACGGATCTTCAGACCCTTCAGGTCTTCCAGAGTGTTGATCGGACCACGGCTGTTGTACAGCTCACGGAAGCCAAGGCTCAGAAGGGCCATGCCCTGCAGGCCGACCTGATTCCAGCTGTTGTAAACCATGTCGCCGCCTTCGCCCTCGAAGAATCTGTGCAGATGATCCAGATCGTCAAAGGTGTAGTAGTTGTTGATCAGGGACAGGATCGGAACCTGGGTCTCGAAGGAAACCGGGTTGACAACGTCCATCTGGATGTCGCCTTCGTTCAGCATCTCAAGAGCTGCGGTGTAGTCGCCCAGAACGCCGCCGGCATACAGGGTTACGGTGATACGTCCGCCGGTCAGGTCTTCGACATACTTCTTCATGGCTTCCAGGCAGCGAACGCCGACGGAGCCGTCAAGGTGAATGGTTGCCACTTTGATTTCGATCGGATCGCCTTCGGTGGGATCAAAATCAAACTCCTGCTGTCCGGCTGCTGCCGCTGCCTCGATGCCCTCAGCATCGTCAATGGCAAATGCAGAAACGGCCGAAGCCAACGTCATAACAGTTGCCAGTGCC
>JAFWDX010000393.1 GCA_017515945.1 Blautia sp.
CCCCCTGACTCATTCGGAACCCGGCCCCCTGACTCTCAGACATAATCAGCCAGCCGTATTTCCAGCCCTGGAAAAATACCAAAGGGAACCCTGTCATCAAAGGAATATATTTCGACCGCTTCTTCCTCTCCAAAGCGATATGTATGCACAACCCTTTTCTCCGGGTTGACGATCCAGTATTCACGAACGCCGGCTGCTTTGTAACTGAAAAGCTTGACCGTATAATCCCGGAACTGAGTAGATGGCGATGTCACCTCCATGATCCAGTCAGGCGCCCCCATACATCCCTTGTCACAAAGGCGCTCCGGTCTGCACACCACCACGAGATCAGGTTCCAGATAATCCTGTCCGATATCCCGGTCCAGATATACGGCGAAAGGAGCCGGATAAACCTTGCAGCTGCCATGCCCGGCTGTGATATGGCTCTCGATCCGGACAAGGGTCTTCACAATGATCTCCTGGTGGATCCGGCCGGGTGCGGACATGTAATAAATCCTCCCGTCAATGAGCTCTGCCCTGATATCCTCGGGAAGTGACTCGATATCCCGGATCGTATATGCCTGTACTGCCGCGTTACCGTATGTGGCCGGTGGATCGCATACTGCAGAATGGCACGGATACTGATATGTATACCCGGTTTTTCCATTTTCGGCAAACAGCTCCTCAAGAGCCTTAATGGCCGTTCTGC
Organism: Blautia sp.; assembly: GCA_017515945.1. Lineage (GTDB taxonomy): Bacteria > Bacillota > Clostridia > Lachnospirales > Lachnospiraceae > Blautia_A. The sequence goes on from JAFWDX010000393.1 coordinate 689, forward strand.
GCGGCGACCTGGTAATGCCCCCCAGTATTTTCTGGACTGTAGACAGCGGAAGTCCGGTCTTTTGCGAAATCATGGCGTTTGTGTATCCCAGCTCACGTTTTTTCTCTTTCATCTGCTGTATAGTCATAAGTCCCTCTCACCTCTTATTATACAAGCAATCCATTTTATATCCATAATTATACCAAATATAATCCATCTGTCAATGCCCTGTGTGCCGTGACCCATGCCGATGACTCTGGTTTGGTTTGTCAAGCTGCATCATCCGAGAAGTAAGTCAGGTCAGGCCCTCCTGACATCCTGCGGATGCGTCAGGATGGCCAGGTTCCGAATGACTCATCACATTCATCACACTTTATTCACAGGATCTTCCGTGGTTCTCCACAGCCTGAAGCGTATATAGAAGTGCAACGGTAGAATTGAACAAAGAAAAAACCAGTCGCCCTCTCTGCCAGGCAGCATCTGCCCGCACAGGATGGCTGACGATCATCAGATATGACAATACAATTACTTCAATAATAAAGGAGAAAAACATGAATATAAAGAAACCACTATGCGCACTGCTGACGGCCGGCGCCATGACCTTCAATCTGGCCGCGCCTGCGCTGTGCGAAGTTAACGAGCCCGCTGCGGTCCAGACGGTTGTCCGGGAGGAAAAAGCAGCGGATTACAGGGAATGGCAGACTGATCTGCGTCTTTCCATCACCCGGGAGAGGGACCTGCGCATGCAGGCAGGCCTGACGCCGGCTGAATGGGACGCACGGACAGCCGCCGCTATAAAAGAGGGACTGGGCGATCCCATGACAAAGAGCAGCCTCCTCGATGCGGATGCAGACACACAGATCCTGAGCAAAGACGGAACCGTCTATTATGTCCAGGGGAGCAAGGCCTTTGCCCCCGTCGGCGACGCGATCGATGCGTACAGGACGGTATATGGCATGCTCTCCATGCTGGGCGGCTCCCGCAGGACCGATCTGCGGCTGTGGTCACAGCTGCAGGAAAACGGCCGGACGATCTATTCCTTCCAGCAGATCGTAGGAGGTGAGACTGTCCCCGGCAGTACGATCAAGCTGGCGGTAAATGCCGACCACACCGTGTCCGCCGTCTTCAGCTCCCTCTCCGGGGAGCAGGCTGAAAGGCAGCAGCTTGCCACCCAGGCCGAGGCGGAGGCGGCTGTACGGGCCCATATGCAGGAGCAGGATCTCCAGCCGGAGATCCTTTCCGAAAAAACGGACCGGATCATCCACACGCCGGTGACCATGGACATGCTGCGCATCGAGGAGCCGGAGGATGACGAGGAGGAAGAAGTCATCCCCGATCAGGTCCTGTGAGTCGTTTATACGGCCAACGAGGGGGAGGATGCCGATGCGTATCCCTACCTGGCTCATTATGTAAAACTGGACGGCACCTACGATCACAGCCTGCCGGTAAAAGAGCCCGGCGACACGGATGCGACTGACGGCTTCAGAAAGCAGCCCGTCTTTGACGGTATGGAAGAAGGCGAGTGGACCGGTAAAGTAACGGATATCGCCGGCGAAGAACACACCATCACCGTTCCGGTCATGCACAGCGAGGAAACCGGCGAATGGTACCTGGGCGATCCGGACCGACACATCGCGGTCGCGGATTTCTCCGCCGCAGCCTATTCCGATACGCATGACCTGCAGCTGGTCAGCACCGAGGGCAACGAGGGTTGGGATAACGAAGACCTGTTCATGTATTACAACTACATCCGCGCCTGGGATTTCTATGCCGACATGGGCTGGATCGGACCGGACGGAGAAGGAACGGACGTCATCATTCTCAAGGATCTGTGTCTGCCGGACGGCACCCCCTATGAAAATGCGTGCAGCATCGGAAAGGTGGAAAAATGGCAGATGTTCGGATATACCGGTTACTCTGAAATGAGCGACAAGTCCAACGGACTCGTACAGGCACTCGATGTACTGGCACATGAATATACCCATACCTTCACCACCACCGTCATGAACGCCAATCTCTACGAGAACGATTACGGCGCGATCAACGAAGCCATGTCCGACATCATGGGCAACATCACGGAGTACATCTGTCACGACACAGAGGATACACGTTGGCTGATGGGTGAGAATACAGGCAGCGCGATCCGCTCCATGAGCAACCCTGCCAGATACGATCAGCCCGCCTATGTATGGGACCGCTGCTACGGTCCCCACACCGACAACCCGAACGACATCAATGACAGAGGCGGCGTGCATGCCAATTCCTCCCTGCTCAGCCGCATTGCTGCGGGCATGTGCCTGAATGCAGGCATGAGCTATGAAGAGGCAGCGGCATTCTGGGTTACGACAGCCTGCGGGATGACCCCCGGAATGGATTACGCGCAGATCGGCGCGCTGTTGAACTGGGCTCTGCAAGCCTCCGGAAACAACGCATATGCTCCGGAGCTCAATGCCCTGCTCAAAGAGACGAAGCTGGACCGCACAGATGTGCCGGACAGGCTTCCCTACGGACAGAAGCTGGTGAAGCTCATTCTTCCGGATACGGAGGCCTTTGAGGACGACCACTGGGTCCTGCTCTCGCTGCAGCCGAACATAAACGCTGTCACTGAGATCGGAGCCACTGCAATCGAAACGATCGTCAGTCTGTTCCGGAACAAAGATAAAATGGAGGTGCTTTCCAAAACCGTGTCCGGTCTGACGGAACGGCTGGATCTGGACAGAACCAAGCTGGATCTCAAATGCCTCGAAGGCGACGACGAGGAGGCAATCCTGAATGTCATCGGAGATGTGGCCGGCTTTGCAGCCGGTACCATCATCTCCCAGAATGTCTCCTGGAGAGCAGCGGATACCAATGAGATCATCACAGTCATGCAGGACGCCCCGGCCCTCCATGTCCTGATGCGCGTCGGAGCGCAGGGAACACGGCTTGACAATCTGCTGGTCCTGTTCCAGGGACACTGGTTCGACCTCTCCTCCACGATCACGGATGAATTCATGAAGGAAGGGGACGAGCCGGACTATGGTCAGTTGATCTCCACGGTCGCCGATCTCGCGGGAGAGTTTCTGCAGGCAAAGCTGGAGAAAATCGGCTCAGGTCAGGATAACGAAATGCCGAAAAAGCACAAACAGC
>JAFWDX010000394.1 GCA_017515945.1 Blautia sp.
AGAAACAGCGGCTTCATGGACATGATCTCCTCAAACTCCTCCTGTTCCACCGTCACCTGGGAATTAAGCCCTTTCAGCTTCACCTTCAGCTTTTCCAATGCTCCGGCGGCATCCGTCGCATCCCCGTCTGCCAGGATCTCCTGCATCCATTTCAGCACATTGGGATGGGCATATCTGGCCGGGACAGGGAAATCAGGATAATGCCCGACATAATCCTCCATCGCCTCTTCAGCCTTCCGCAGCTGTTCCAGGATGTAGCGGCGATTATTACGTCGGGTCGGAAGCACATTGGCTCCGGAAAACATAAACAGGACGCTCAGGCCAAAGAGCAGGAAGTACATGGCAAAGCCCTGCCTGTTCACAAGCGCGCGAACCCCGAAAACCAGGGAAACCGCGCCCATGATCATGATCGCCAGCGCCACCCACCGATAAGCGGGATTGGTCTGGTCGCTGACGCGCTTATGCCGGGCAGCTCTCGCGAGATCTCTGTACAGCTCCGGCTTTTTCTCCAGATATGCCGAGGCATTGCCCAGCTCGCGGATCTCCTTTTTGGCAGGAGACTCAGCCATGCGCTTCTGTTTTTCGGCAAGCTTCCTGGCCTTCTCCTCCAGCGCCCGCTGCCCGACCTCGCTGTAGATCGGGATCTCCGGGTGACGGGAGTGAAAATAATGGAGCAGGTCATCCACCCGTTCTTCAAACTTAAAGTTACATTGCTTTATCTTGCCCTCGCCAAACTCCACCACCAGATAGGGGATCGAAGCAAAGATCCCCTTTCCGGTAAATCCGCCCCGGCTCATGGCTATGCGCTTGTATATGCGCGTAACCGAACGGATCGGTACGTAGTATCGGCGGTCAATATAAAAGCTGTTCAGATACAGAGCCTCTTTTCCGACGCCGCAGGGGCCGAATTTCCGACACTCCTTTTTGTCCTTTCTGAGAATCTCATCATCAAGACTCGCGTCCAGAGGTTTTGGTCCGAATATCATAACTGAATCCCTTTCAGGTAACCGGCGTCAGGCCTTTGCCTTTTTTGTCGCAAGGATAAAGAGTCCGAGGAAGCAGGCTGCCAGAATAAGACCGACAGGATAAGCGACTGTCGTCGTCAGGCCGAGCTTTCCGAGGCACTCCGGTGCACAGAAGAAATAGGTCATGGAAACAGCGCTCATGAAGGTTGCAGGAACAGCCGTGATCCAATAGTTTTTCTTCTCTTTGAAAAGGAACATGCTGGCCGTCCAAAGCACGATCATGGCCAGTGTCTGGTTGGTCCAGCTGAAATAGCGCCATACCACCGTATAGTCCAGATGTCCGATCAAGGCGCCTGCGCCAAGAAGCGGAACACAAAGGACCAGACGTTTCGCAAAAGCCTTCTGATCAAGGCCGAACCAGTCAGCCAGTGTCAGACGGGCACTTCTGAAGGCCGTATCACCGGACGTGATCGGACAGACAATAACGCCGATCATAGCCAGGGCTATACCGATGCCGCCCATGGTGTTTTTACATACATCGTAGATCGCAGCAGACTGACCACCCGCGAGCACCTCCTGCAGACCGGTGGAAAGGCCTCCGGTGATCTCATACAGAGAACATCCGGCAGCTGCCCAGATCAGGGCGATGACGCCCTCAGCGACCATGGCGCCGTAGAATACAAAATGTCCCTGTTTTTCGGACTTCATGCAGCGGGCCATCAGCGGAGACTGGGTTGCATGAAAGCCGGAAATGGCACCGCAGGCGACCGTAATAAACATGAAGGACCAGATGGGCGTTCCGGCCGGATGCATGTTGTGGAAATTATTCCAGATCTCCGGAATGACATAGGCATCATTTGTAAAGATACCAAAGATAACGCCGACAGCCATGATGATCAGGCAGATACCGAACAGCGGATAGATCCGGCCGATGATCTGGTCAATGGAGATAAAGGTAGCGATGAAGTAATATGCGAGGATGATCCACAGCCATACTTCCTTGCTGGCAAAGAAGCCTGTGCCGCCCCCGTTGGAGATCAGCGTCACGATCAGACCGGCCGGTCCGACAGCAAACACGGTACCCACCATGACAAGCAGGACAACTGAGAACACACGCATCACATTTTTCATGACCGGTCCGAGATAGATACCGCAGACCTCCGAAATCGACACGCCGTCATTGCGCTCGGAAAGCATGCCTGAAAAATAGTCATGCACACCGCCGGCAAAAACCGTACCGAATGTGATCCACAGGAACACGATCGGTCCCCACAGCGCACCCTGCATGGCGCCGAAGATCGGCCCCAGGCCCGCGATATTGAGGAGCTGGACCAGGAACAGCTTCCACTGCGGCATTACAACATAATCCACACCGTCGTTGATGCGAACAGCAGGCGTCTCCCTGTCATCTGGCGCAAAGGTGTTTTCCACTACCTTACCGTAAATAAAGTACCCGCCAACCAGAATAATCAGGCATAGAAAGAAACTTAACATTTTCATTCACCTCCATCAGTAAGATTGACTGTCTGAAAGCCGATTTTCTGAGCCGCGTATCGGTTTTCTGTGTTTCTTTCAGCTATTCATTGTACTCCTTTTGTGCAAAAAGTACAAGATGGTGGTGAGGAGCTATCCTGTGGAACGCAAAAAATGTATGAACATATCGTGAACCAAAGTTCACAATATGTTCATACATTGTTGGTGATTTGTTTGGAGAGCCTGACCCATTTATCTTAACCAATTGTTCCAAACTTCTCATCCATCGCTTCCACTCTCTGAGCATCGGACACTTCATACTTCACTGTCTCTTTTCTTAAGTCCTGCATTCTCAAATATGC
>JAFWDX010000395.1 GCA_017515945.1 Blautia sp.
GAAGAATTTATGAACAAATGAGCAGGATCCTGGAGGAAAGCCGGAAGATGAACGACATGGCCGAAGGAAACAGGCTTGACTATTGCCGGCCGGAAATACATGAAAATACTTATCTCTCTTATCCCTTCGGAAAGCTCTGTCAGGACCAGATGGTCCGGTCGCCGGTTTTTTCGCTTCCGACAGACAGGGAGCTGACCGCGGAGCTGTTTATGAAAGACGGCTGCCTGTGTGTCAGGGCTGATGTCCGCCCGCAGGAAGCCAGGCTGCTCCTGGCAGGCCGGCACAGGACAGAGCTGATCATTCTGGATGCGCTGCCCACGCAGGTAGGGTTCAGTTTTCCGATCGCACGGATGACAGAGGAGGGATCATCCCGGCTCAGAGAGTTCCGGTGTATACTGGAAGTAGTGGAAGAGGGGGAGTACCACCGCTGTCTGCTGACAGACAGAAGGCGTGCCCAGATGGACGAAGCGCTGCAGAAAGAACACAGGATGGCTGCCGCTTTTTCTTTTTGCACACCGGATAATGGAAAGGAAGTGTACTTCTCTGTATTCCTGACCCGTTCAGGTTCATGGCAGGCCGAGGCCGGCGACAGGGATCCGGTGCTGGGAAAAGCCGTCATGGTATATCTGCACAGACTGGCCTTTCATGGCAGCTGCCTTTCTCTGTGGATCGAAACAGATGATTCCTTTGCCGCTCCCGGAGACATTTTTCTCCGCTTCCGCAGCAAGCTTGAAGAAGAACGGAGCATGTACAGCTTTAGGGTATGTGAACGCAAAGGAAGGATCACCAGATATGAGATCGATCTGTCCCGCATACCTTTGAAAAGCCTTTACTGGGATCCTGTTGCATCTTTTGTCATGCCGGATACAGGTACAGTGTTTTACTCATTCCTGAGCATGACCTACAGATACCGGTTTTTTGTGACCTTTTTTTATCCCGGTCAGTACAGATCCACGGATGGAAACCTGTTTTATGCTTATAATACCTCGCATGGCATGCTGGCTTTTAAGTACCGCCAGCCTGAGGACTGTGACGGGGTCGGATTCAGACTGAAAGAGGCGGCAGCCTCTGTGATCTATGCGGTCTCAAAAAAATACTGGAAAAAACAGCATATCCGCCTGGTATATGAGAAACTCTGTGTCATGGCGCAGGATAATGGGTACTATTTTTTCCGTTACTGCATGGATAATCATATTAATGAGACGGATGGCGTGCGATACTGCTATGTGATCGACAGATCCGCGCCTGACTACGAAAAAGTGAGAAAATACGGGAAAAATGTGGTGGCCTACATGAGCCTGCGGCATATGATTTATCTGCAGGCCGCGGAACTGCTGGTCAGTACGGATACCCGGTCCCATCTTTACCCGTCAAGAATCAGAGCCAGTATTCTAAGGCGTACATTGCGTAAAAAACCGATCGTATTTCTGCAGCATGGTGTGACAGCCATGAAAAAAGTCGATTTTTTTTACGGAAAAGGATGCAGCGGAGGCTGTGATCTGTTTGTGGTGACATCCGACTTTGAAAAAGCGATCGTGAAGAAATATTTCGGGTATACAGAGCAGGAGATCGTAAACAGCGGGTTTGCCCGATGGGATGTGCTGGAGGATCATAGTGCCGGACGCCGGGAGATCCTGATCATGCCTTCCTGGCGGACCTGGCTGGAAAATTCCACCCCGGAAGCCTTTAAGCAGAGCGATTATTACAGGAACTATATGGAGCTCCTGAATTCTGCCGATTTCGTGCGGTTCCTTGAAAAATATGACCTGCACGCGAATTTTTACCTTCATTCTCTGTTCCGCGGGTTCCTGAAAGATTTCTCCGCTGGTACTGATCGTGTCCGGCTGATCAGTTTCGGCGAGATCCCGGCCAACGAACTTTTGATGAACTGCTGTCTGCTGGTCACTGATTACTCCAGTGTCTGCTGGGATGTCTTTTATCAGAACAAGCCGGTTATATTTTTTCAGTTCGACCGTGAGCTTTATCTGAAGGCACACGGATCCTATCTGGATATGGAGAAGGATCTTTTCGGGCCGGATGCCGCAGATACGCAGACCTTGCTCTCATATCTGGAAGAGAGCGCAAAAGCCGGCTTTGTTCCCTCAGAACAATATACTCTCCTGCAGAAAGAGTATTATCCGGTGACGGATAACCGGAACTGCAGGCGGATCTGTGAGGCCATCGAAAAGAAATGGCCGGTTAAGAATAAATAGAATAATGGTAACTGTGAAGGAGCTTGTGACTGAACAGTTACGAATAATGTTAAAGGAGAAAAGGAATGGCTCAGACCGGTGAAAGAAAAAAGTACCTGGATGCCGCTAAAGGATGGGGAATCAATATGATCGTTTTCGGTCATATCACAGCGCTGGGCAATCCGATTGACCGTTACTTTGCCACATATAAGCTGGCCATTTTCTTTTTTGTATCCGGCTATCTGCTGTTTATCACCGGAAGTATGAAGAAGTATTCCGTCGGCCAGTTTGCCCGCAGGCATCTGCGTTCGCTCATGCTCCCATATGCGGGCTATAGTGCCTTGATATTGCTGTACGCGGTGACTGCTGATTTTTACAGGGGCAAGCCGCTTGCAAAGATCACGGGCAGAATACTGAATCATGGATATGAGTTTGTCACGCTCAGGGGGCACAGTACAATGTGGTTCCTCCCATGCCTTTTTCTTGCTCAGATGCTGCTGGTGATCATCATTCGCCTGCCGGTATTCATCCGACTCCTGTCGCTTGTGCTGCCGGTATTCTCAAGTATTTATTTTGATAACCTGCTGCACCAGCTCAAAGGCCAGCTTGACAGTTCGGCTTACAAACTTGTTTCTTATCCGATCCTTACTGTCAGCAAAGCAATTTTTGCTTTCTGGTATGTGTTCGTGGGATATCTGTGTGCCTGTCTGTTGTGCAAAAAATATAAACAGGAGGAGACCGGCAGGAGATCAGGAACGCTGAGGGAGATTGTGAAATTTGCGGCCGGCCTTGGCCTGAGCCTGCTTACAGTCTGGCTTTCGACAAAAATGAAATCGGTCGACATCAACAGCATGATTCTTGGGACAAAACCATTGCTGCTTATGGTTGCAGGTGTTTCCGGGTCACTTGGCGCGGTTCTTGTGCTTGAATATATTGAAAAGTGGCTTCCTCTGCGCTACCTGTGCTGGACAGGGCGTAATTCCCTGATCATCATGGCGACCCATGGGACGCTGGGCTTTAAACAGCTTTGCATCAGAGGATGGAAAGATTTTTACGGCCTGGCGGCAAAGGCAGGGATGAAATATTATCTCGACTGTATTGGTATTCAGTGCCATCTGATGCTGATCGAATGCGGCGTCGTCTCTCTGATCACCGGCTATCTGCCCTGGCTGTCCGGCAGAGGCAGATCCGGATCTGCCAACAGAACGGCCTCGTAACTGTGATGGAGCTTGTGAGTGAACAGTTACCAAAAGCCTGAGAAGCGGGACTGAAAAACAGTCAGGGATAAACCAGAAGAGGAGGCAGGAGACATGAGATGTCCGTACTGTAATCAGGAAAATACGCGTGTCATGGATTCAAGACCGGTAGAGGATACAAATTCCATACGCCGCAGGCGGCAGTGCGACAGCTGTAAACGCCGCTTTACGACTTATGAGACAGTGGAGACGATACCGCTGACCGTGATCAAAAAGGATCAGAACAGGGAACCTTACAGCCGGGCAAAGATACAGGATGGTGTCCTGCGGGCATGCTACAAGCGGCCGATCCCCATAGAGCAGACAGAAGCCATGATCGATTCCATTGAGGCCGATATATACAGCAATGAGGGCAGGGAAATATCGAGCAGCGTGATCGGCGAGATCGTGATGGAACATCTCAAGGATCTCGATGCAGTCGCTTATGTCCGTTTCGCTTCCGTTTACAGAGAATTTAAAGATATCAGCACCTTTATGGAAGAACTCAAAAAATTTATGGCATGAGTATCTAAAGGCCGGCGTCCGGCCAAAGAGAGTGAGGACAAAAGCATGTCGGACAAAAACCGGAAAGCATTGCTGGCTGCAAGGACTTTTTTTATCCGTCTGTCTGACAGCTGTCAGCCGGATCTCTTCA
>JAFWDX010000396.1 GCA_017515945.1 Blautia sp.
AATGAGTCAAGGAACCTGTCCCCCTGACTCATTTCTCTTTTTTTATCGAATTTTATCGAAAAAACACGATTTTAGCGTTTTTCACGGATTACCTGCTAATATAGTGGCTGTAAAAAAGACGGATGAGCCACGGGGATTCACGGAGCCTGATCTCCCGACTCACAGGCGTGAGTCAGGGAGCCTGTCCCCCTGACTCATCCTGACAGAAAAAATCACAGACCGGAGGAAATCATGTTGACAAATGCGCAGCTTGCCCATGAACTGGGCGTCTCTCCTTCCACCTTTTCCTGTATCATCAATCAAAAACCCGGCGTCGCGGCTGAGACACGCAGCAGAGTGATCGAGGAGCTGCGGGAGCGCGGCGTGGAATATCTGATCCGCGATCCCAAGTCCGGCAGACAAGGCTTTCTGGAAAAACCGGGGCTTTGTTTCGGTGTCTTCAAAAAAGAAGGCTTCCCGCCGGATATCACCGCTTCCTACATGATCATCATGGAAGCAATTCAGCAAAGAGCCATGGAGCTCGGCTACAACCTCTTTTATATGATCCTCGATGAGCGGCGGCCTGTTTCAGAGCAGATCGGGATCATCCGGGATATGCATGTGCAGGGTGTCCTTCTTTACGCGGCCCAGATGAAGGAGAAAGATTATGAAAGGTGGGCGGACTTGCCGTGTCCGGTCGTATATCTGGAGCAGGATTTTTCCCGTACAGCCTGCACATGTGTCTCCGGTGCGTCATCCGCGGGGGCGTTTCAGGCAGTTTCACATCTGGTGAGGCTCGGGCACAGACGGATCGGCTATCTGCGGAGTTCGCTGCGCCTGCCCGCTTACCGGGAGCGGGAAAGAGGATACCGGTCTTCGCTGGCTGGTTACGGTCTTTCACTTAAGGAAGAGGACGTCCTGACTCTCCCGCCTCCCACTGGCAGAGCGGATGTGGACACGGCAAAGTTTCTGCAGGTACTTTCAGGCCGGCAGTCCGATCTGCTCCCGACCGCTTTTGTGGCCGATGAGGACAGCTACGCTCTCATTGCCATGGAAGGCTTCAGGCAGAAAGGGCTGCGTGTTCCCCTCGATCTCTCCTTAATCGGTTTCCTCGGTACTCCACAGGCAGCTGCCGCCCAGATTCCCCTCACAACCGTATCCCTGGATCCGGCTGTCTATGCCGATACGGCCCTGCATACGCTGCTCGAGCTCACAAAATCACCCAGAAATGGTGCCGGTCCTGCCTGCGGCTACCGCAAGGTTCAGATCGTCCCCCGGCTGATCCAGGGCAGCACGACAGGCAGATGCCGGAAATAAAAACAGACTGGCATACCATCGAACATCAGCGAAGGTTCCTGTGTATAAACGATTGTACAAATATCCCTTGACATGACATCTCCCATTCGGTTATATACTATACGATTAACATGATTCTGCTTATATCAGAGCTTCATAATATCCTCGCGCGCAGGTAACTGGTCAGTTATGCCAAAAGGGCAATAAAAATTCCCATTCATTTTATACCGGATGAGCAATCTTTGATTCCAAGTATTTAGTCCTCTGTATGAACCGCGTGGAAAACCAGGTATATTTTCCATTTATTTGATCGTGTGAGTATAACAAGCGGATTATATCTTCCGAATGAGGTATTCTATGGACAATCGTTACAAAAAAACCATCTACGCCTGCTTTATCGGCTACATTGTACAGGCCATCGTCAACAACTTTGTTCCGCTCCTGTTTCTTACCTTCAACCGCACTTACGGGATCCCCCTCTCCCGGATCACCATGCTGGTCACCTTCAATTTCGGCCTCCAGCTCCTGGTAGACCTGATCAGCGTCACTTTTGTAGACCGGATCGGTTATCGGGTTTCCATGATCCTGGCCCACATACTGGCGGCAACCGGGCTTATCCTCCTGACGATCCTGCCGGATGTGACGCCGGATCCCTTCATCGGCCTGCTGATCGCCATCATGGTCTATGCCGTCGGCGGAGGGCTGCTCGAAGTGCTCGTCAGCCCGGTGGTTGAAGCCTGCCCCACAGACAACAAAGAGACAGCCATGAGCCTGCTTCATTCCTTTTACTGCTGGGGCCATGTAGGCGTCGTGCTGCTGTCCACGCTTTTCTTTCATTTCGCCGGCATCGGCAACTGGAAGATCATGGCCCTTCTGTGGGCTCTCGTCCCTCTGTTCAACACATTTCTTTTCACGCGGGTTCCGATCGCCTCTCTCGTAGCCGAAGGCGAACAGGGCATGACGATCCGGGAGCTGTTCGGAGAAAAGGTTTTCTGGGTACTGATGGTAATGATGATCTGTTCAGGCGCCAGCGAACAGGCCGTCAGCCAGTGGGCTTCCGCCCTCGCGGAAAAAGGCCTCGGGATCTCCAAAACCCTCGGAGATCTCCTCGGACCAATGACCTTTGCCATCCTGATGGGCAGTGCCAGGGCATTTTACGGAAAATTCGGCGACAGGATCGATCTGGAAAAATTCATGGCAGGCAGCGCCATTTTGTGCTGCGCGTCTTACCTGATGATTGCGCTTATCCCGGCGCCCATGGTCGCGCTGCTCGGATGCGCGATCTGCGGACTTTCCGTCGGCATTATGTGGCCGGGGAGCTTTTCCATCGCCTCCGCCTCCATGCGCCGCGGCGGTACCGCCCTCTTTGCATTGCTGGCGCTCGGCGGTGACCTGGGCTGTTCTTCCGGGCCGACACTGGTCGGAACTGTTTCCGGCCTGTTTAATGACAACCTGCGCATCGGAATCCTCATTGCCCTGGTCTTTCCTGCAGGCCTGCTGCTGGCCATACGGCTGCGCAGGAAACTCAGCAGGTGACCTTTGCCCCGCGCACCTGTAAAACAGCGTGTGGCTGGGCAGGTACTCAGCAGGCAGCCTTTGTTCCACGCACCTGTGAAGCAGCTTGTGGCGGAGCAGTTACTCCGCGAGTGTGACATGCGAAACTTCGTGCCACAGTTCATCCATCATTCCAAGAAAGGCAGGAAACAGATGTACATCAGAAAAGCGCAACCCAAAGATATTCCAGGGCTTAACCGCCTGCTCGGCCAGGTACTGCTGGTACACCACCAGGGACGCCCGGATATATTTCAGGCTACCGGAAAAAAATACACTGACGAGGAACTGCTCCGGATCATCAAGGATGAAGACCGGCCGGTTTTTGTCTGTGCAGACGATAATGACGAAGTCGCAGGCTATGCCTTCTGCATCCTTGAGGACCATACTCCCGACCACCAGATGCAGGATATTCTCACCATGTATATCGATGATATCTGTGTGGATGAAAACCGCCGCGGGCAACATATCGGCAGCCTGCTGTACCGGCACGTTCTGGAGTATGCCCGCAGCCGTGGCTGCTACAATGTGACACTGAACGTCTGGGAATGCAATCCCGGCGCGCGTAAGTTCTACGAAGCCTGCGGCATGAAACCTCTCAAGACAGGGATGGAGACGGTGCTGTAAACAAAAGGCGACAGGGAGACAGGGGACGGTTCTCTGTCTCCTGTCTCCTTCCTTAGAGCCCCCTTAAAAAATGAACCTGAGCTGTCTGCTAAAAAAAAGAAAAGGCACCTGCTCCCGTATCTCAAAAATGAGTCAAGGAACCTGTCCCCGTGACTCA
>JAFWDX010000397.1 GCA_017515945.1 Blautia sp.
ACCTTGACTCATTTTATGAGTCAAGGAACCTGTCCCCGTGACTCACGAGTCACGGGCCCCGCCCCTGTGGCTCACAGGTTGTGGCAGGCTGCGAAGTGGCCGGGAGAGACTTCCCGCCACTGGGGGACTTCGGCGGCGCAGCGGTCGGTCGCGTAGGGGCAGCGGGTGCGGAAGCGGCAGCCGGAGGGCGGGTGGAGGGGGCTGGGGACGTCGCCTTGGAGGACGATACGTTTGCTGGCCCGGGCGGTTTTGGGATCCGCGATCGGGATCGCGGAGATCAGGCTCCGGGTGTAGGGGTGGACGCTGTGGAAGATCAGTTCGTTGGAATCTGCCAGTTCCACCAGGCGGCCCAGGTACATGACGCCGATCCGGTTGGAGATGTGCTTCACGACGGACAGGTCATGGGCGATGAACAGGTAGGTCAGGCCCATTTCGTTCTGCAGGTCCTCGAACATGTTGACGACCTGGGCCTGGATCGAAACGTCCAGGGCGGAGATCGGTTCGTCGCAGACGATGAATTTCGGGTTGACCGCCAGTGCGCGGGCGATGCCGACCCTCTGGCGCTGTCCGCCTGAGAACTCGTGGGGATAGCGGTTGGCATGTTCGGAATTGAGGCCGACCTGTTCCAGCAGGTGCTGGATCCTGTTGTATCTGTCCTGTTTGTCCTTCGCAAGGTGGTGGATGTCGATGGCTTCACCGACGATATCGCCCACGGTCATGCGCGGATCCAGGCTTGCGTACGGGTCCTGGAAGACGATCTGCATCTCGCGGCGGTATGGCTTCATGTCCACGGACACCTTCCGGCCGAATTTCGGCGCGCCGTTTTCCGTCACCGGCGTTCCGTCCTCATTCATGAGCGGCACATCGCCGGTGTCCAGCAGCGTCTTTCCGTCGTAAATGATCCTGCCCTTTGTCGGCTCGTACAGCCGCAGCAGGGAACGGCCTGTGGTGGTCTTGCCGCAGCCGGATTCGCCGACCAGGCCCAACGTTTCACCTTTTTCTATATAAAAGGAGACGTCGTCCACCGCCTGTACAAATCTCTTGTTTTTTCCGAAGCCGCCTGCGGGAAAGTACTGATACAGGTGCTCGACCCGGAGGAGTTTTTCACTCATGCCTCCTGCCCTCCTTCCTGTAAGGCCCTCTGGTTCATCCAGCAGGTGGAATAATGTACATCGTCAAACATCATCACCGGCGCCTTTTCTCTCAGGCAGATGCGCATGCAGCTGTCGCACCGGGAGGCGAAGGGACAGCCCTTCGGCGGGTTCAGCAGGTCCACGGGCGTGCCCTCGATCGGAATCAGGCGTTCGTGCACCTGGCTGTCCATACGCGGAATACTGCGGATCAGGCCTTTTGTATATTCATGCTTCGGCCTGTAGAAAATATCATCCGTCGTGCCGTATTCCACAATGTTGCCGGCGTACATGACCGCGATGTGATCACACATGCTCGCAACCACGCCCAGGTCATGGGTGATGATCATGATGGCCATACCGAGCTTGTCCTTGAGCTCCATCATCAGCTCCAGGATCTGCGCCTGGATGGTCACGTCCAGGGCCGTGGTCGGCTCGTCCGCGATCAGGAGCTTGGGCTCGCAGGCCAGAGCCATGGCGATCATGACCCTCTGACGCATGCCGCCCGACAGCTCGTGGGGATACTGCTTCAGTCTCCGCTGCGGCTCGGTGATCCCGACCAGCTCCAACAGCTCGCGAGCGCGCTCCCGTGCCTGTCTCCGGTTCTTGTCGGTGTGCAGGCGGATCGCCTCGGTGAGCTGATTGCCGATGGTATAGACCGGGTTCAGACTGGTCATGGGGTCCTGGAAAATAATGGAGACCTCATTGCCCCGGATCCGGCGCATTTCTTTTTCCGTCATGTCATTGATCCTGTGGCCGTTGAAATCCAGCGTGCCGCCCAGGAGCCTGCCGGGATACGGCGTCAGGCCCATCAGGGAATACGCCGTGACCGATTTGCCCGAGCCGCTCTCGCCGACGACGCCCAGGACCTCTCCCTCATCGATATGGATCGACACGTCATTCAGCGCCTTGACCTCTCCAGCAGGTGTAAAGAAGGAGAGGCGCTCGTGTTCGATATTGACAAGATATCCGCTCATCTTCTCTCCTCCTTAATTCTTCATCTTGGGGTCAAAAGCATCCCTCAGTCCGTCGCCCAGCAGGTTGAAGCTCAGAATGATCAGGCTGATCAGCAGCGCCGGGATGAACAGCAGGTAGGGATACGTATTGAGGCCGTTGATGGCATCACTGGCAAGGCTCCCCAGGGAAGGCATCGGCACAGCCACGCCCAGGCCCAGGAAGCTCAGAAAGCTCTCGGTAAAGATGGAGGAAGGAATCTGCAGCGTCGTCGTGACGATCAGCGTTCCGATGCAGTTCGTCAGCAGATGCTTGCGGATGATCCTGCCGCTGCCGGCGCCCAGAGCCCGGGCAGCCGTGACGTACTCGCTCTCCTTGAGGGTGAGGATCTGGCTTCGCACCATACGGGCCATGCCGCCCCAGTACAGCAGGGCAAATACGATGAATATACTGATCAGGTTGCGTCCCAGCACCTGAATCCAGCCGAAGCCGGGCACGCTCTGGAGATTTTCCAGGGGCGCTTTCAGCGCAAAGGACAGCAGCACGATCAGAAGCACGTCAGGAATCGTATAAATGATATCCACCAGACGCATCATGATAATATCCACCCAGCCGCCGAAGAAGGCCGCGATGGAACCGAAGATAGAACCGATCACAAGGATGATGACGGCTGCCACCAGGCCGACGACCAGGGAGACGCGGCTCCCCATCATGACACGGATGGCATAGTCACGGCCCAGCTTGTCCGTGCCCAGCACGTGGGGGAAGACCTTTTCGCCCGCTTCCAGGAGCTCCTGTTCGGTCTTGGAATATTCAAACGGGGCCAGATGCTCGCTGCCGCGGATCTGCTGTGCATAGGAATAAGGGTAGAAAGAGGGAACGACAAAGGAAAAGATCATAATGATGATGATCACCACCAGGCTGACCATGGCCACACGGTTCTTTCTGAGCCTGCGCAGACCGTCCTTCCAGAAGCCGACGCTCTCACGCATGATCACCAGGCTTTGCTTTTCCTCATTGCTGGCCGGCAGGAAATCCTCAGGATTGATCCTGGCCTGAAAGCTGAGGGGATTTGGAGTTTCTTTCATTGCTAATGTGCTCCTTTTTACTTTTTCATTGTAACTGGTCAGTCACAGGTTCCTTCACAGTTACTCTTTATTTTAGTTTTATACGCGGATCCACGAGCTTGTACACGATGTCCACGACCACGTTCATCAGGATGACCAGGGTGGCGAGGAAGATCGTCGTGCCCATGATGACCGTATAATCACGGTTGGTGATGGAGCTGATGAATTCGCCGCCGAGACCGGGGATGACGAAAATCTTTTCCACGATGAAGCTCCCGGTGACGGTGTAGGCCAGAAGCGGTCCCAGGTAAGTCACGACGGGAAGGATCGCGTTGCGCAGGGCATGCTTGAAAAGGCTCACGAACTGGTTCACGCCTTTGGCGCGGGCTGTGCGCATGTAATCCTGTCCGAGGACGTCCAGCATGGAGGAGCGCATGAGCCGGGTGATATAAGCCGTGGGATAAAAGGCCAGGGCCGTCACCGGCATGATGTAGTTTTTCCAGGTTTTGAGGCCCAGCGTCGGCAGCCAGCCAAGCTTCACGCCGAAGGTATACATCAGGAGCGTGCAGATCACGAAGCTGGGCACCGCGATCCCGCAGGTGGCTATGACGATGATGATGTTATCCGCCGCTTTTCCCCTGTTGAGAGCGGAGATACAGCCGAGCGGAACGCCCACACAGAAGGCCAGCAGGACGGAAAGTCCGCCGATCCGCGCGGAGACCGGGAATTTGGTGGAAATGATGGAGATGACTGTCCGGCCGCGCTGCTTCAGGCTGTCGCCGAAGTCCAGCTGTACCGCACCCTTCATGTAGGTGGCGTACTGCTGCAGCAGGGGCTTGTCCAGGCCGTATTTCTCTTCGAGGGCCTGCAGGGCTTTGGGCGATACGGCTTTTTCGGACAGGAAGGGACCTCCCGGTACCATGTTCATCAGGAAGAAGGTCAGCGTCGCCACCAGCCAGATGGTCAGCACGGCCATTCCCAGACGTTTGAGGATGTATTTGAACATTTTTCCTCTCCTTTCGGAATATTTATGCGGGCAACTGCAGAGACGGGGCTGAGGAGCCGGTTGTCGTCTATGCAGTTACAAATTTCAGTTTATTATACGCAAAAATCATGGGCAGGGCAAGACCCGGTTTTTGTGCTGTATTGCGGGAAAGCGGAGTGGGGTGGGGTCAGGCCCCGGTAACAAAGCGTGAACGGAGTGGGGTGGGGTCAGACCCCGGTAACAAAGCGTGAACAAAAAATGAACAAAGTATGAGTTC
>JAFWDX010000398.1 GCA_017515945.1 Blautia sp.
GCGCCTGGCCTTGGCTGTTGATCTTTTGTTCCACGCACCTCGCAGTAAATGCGAGGTGCTGACTGAACAGTTACCTTTTATCTTACGCACCTCGCAGTAAATGCGGGGTGCTGGCAGAACAGTTACCCCAAACGTAACCTTTATGGCCGGATCCTGACTCCCGGCGGACACAGATATGTGGATGTTTCACGGCTGTTCAGTCACCTTTTCCGAAACAGTCGTGATAATTCAAAAACTGGATATAGTATAACTCTTTTTTTTGTACATGTAAATCTTTTGATGATAACAGGTTTCATTAACAAATTATGAATTAATGTTCACAGTTTTGTAACTGTACTATTTTATATTATGCCTATTGACTTAGTAGGTTTAAAGTGTTATCATTCGGTACAGTTAAGGCAGCACATCGTATATACTGCGACACCGCAGGCATGCCTTGGCAGGTACGTAAAGAAAAACAGAACAGTTCCTGTCATTCTTTCAAAAGAAAAAGAAAAGGAGAATATGAAAATGAGCGAATACAGATTTGAAACCCTGCAGCTGCATGTTGGACAGGAAGAAGCAGATCCGGCTACCGACGCCCGCGCGGTCCCGATCTATCAGACAACATCCTACGTATTTCATAATTCTCAGCATGCGGCTGACCGTTTCGGACTTGCCGATCCGGGCAATATTTATGGCCGGCTGACCAACTCCACTCAGGAGGTCCTGGAAAAAAGACTGGCCGCTCTCGAGGGTGGGAGCGCCACTCTGGCTGTCGCTTCCGGTGCCGCAGCCATCAGCTACACGATCGAAGCCCTGGCCGCGAACGGCGGCCACATTGTCGCACAGAAGACCATTTATGGAGGCAGCTATAATCTGCTCGCCCATACCCTGCCCGGTTACAATATTGAAACGACCTTTGTCGACGCGCACAATCTCAGTGAAATAGAAGCGGCCATCAAAGAAAACACCAAAGCCATCTATCTGGAGACATTGGGAAATCCCAACAGTGATATCCCGGACATTGACGCAGTCGCTCAGATCGCTCATTCCCATGGTCTGCCGTTGGTGATCGACAACACCTTCGGCACACCTTACCTGATCCGGCCGATCGAGCACGGCGCGGACATCGTCGTCCATTCCGCCACCAAATTCATCGGCGGTCACGGCACGACTCTCGGAGGCATCATTGTCGAAGCGGGGCGTTTTGACTGGAGTGCCGGCGGCAGATATCCGAATATCGCAGCGCCGAATCCCAGCTATCACGGCGTTTCATTTTATGATGCCGTCGGACCGGCTGCTTTCGTGACTTACATCCGAGCGATCCTGCTGAGGGATACCGGAGCCACGATCTCTCCGTTCAATGCCTTTCTCCTCCTGCAGGGAGTTGAGACGCTCTCCCTCCGTCTGGAAAGGCACGCGTTCAATACCCGTAAAGTGGTGGAATACCTTTCCGCCCATCCGCAGGTGGTAAAAGTAAACCATCCCTCACTGCCGGATCATCCGGATCACGCGCTGTATGAAAGATACTTCCCGAACGGCGGTGCGTCCATCTTTACCTTTGAGATCAAGGGCGGTCAGGCGGAAGCCTGGAGATTTATCGATCATCTGAAAATTTTTTCGCTTCTCGCCAACGTGGCCGATGTCAAGAGTCTGGTGATCCATCCGGCGTCCACAACACACTCACAGCTGACCGAAGAAGAGCTCCTGGATCAGGGCATCCGTCCGAACACGATCCGTCTCTCCATCGGCACGGAGCACATTGACGATATTATCGCGGATCTCGAGAACGGATTTGCAGCCGTCTGAATATACTGGCAAAGGGGACGGCTCTCTGTGTCTGACAACACAGAGAGCCGTCCCCTTGCGCATTTATCCTTCCATGAACATTTTTCAGAGTGCAGTCAGAAAATATAGTTCATGGAAGGATGATCCTTTCGTAACTGTTCAGTCACAAGCTCCTTCACAGTTACGAGGCCAGGCGCAGGCTCCTTTCGTCTCATTGGAAGTGCGCCTGGCCTTGGCTGTTGAGCTTTAGTTCCACGCACCTCGCAGTAAATGCGAGGTGCTGACTGAACAGTTACATCCTCTCAACCATAGTAATACGCATCAAACAGGCTCGCGGCCAGCGGAACGGCGGATTCGCTTCCCGCTCCACCTCCTTCCACGATCACACAGACAACCAGCTCTGGATCCTCGATATTGCTGTAGCCGACAAACCAGGAGTGAGAGTCTCCTTCTTCGTTATATTCAGCGGAGCCGGTCTTTCCGGCAGCGGTATACCCTCTTCCATTCAGCGCCATGCCTGTGCCGGCTGTGACGACCTGCTCCATCAGCCCCTGCAAGGCCTGTGCCTCCCCGGCGGACATGAGCGGTGCGTATTCCACCGGACGTGTCTGCTTTACGGGCTCTCCCTGACTGCTGCGTATCTCGTCGATCAGCGTCGGTTTCATCAGGATCCCGTCGTTGGCTATGGCACTGACCAGGAGAGCCATATGAGCCGGTGATACCAGCGTATCGCCCTGGCCAATGGCGGTCTGCATGATCAGTCCGGCAGCCGCGTCTGTCGTCAGAGGAAATGTACTGGTTTTGTAGGCAGACAGCGGAAGCTTTCCGTTGAACAGCAGATCCTCCGCAGTTTTTCTCAGACTTCCTGCACCCAGATCAAGACCGATCCTTGCAAAAGCACAGTTGCAGGAATTGGCAAAGGCCCGGTAAAAATCCTCTTCTCCATGTGCATAATAACCGAAGCAGTGGATCGTATGCTCATCCACCGTGATCTCTCCGCCGCAGTCATAGCTGTATCCTTCAAAGCTTCCTCTGCTTCTGAGATAATCCAGAGCTGTCACGATCTTAAAAACAGAGCCGGGCGGATATGCGCCGTTGGTCGCCCTGTTAAGCAGGCTGCTGTCGTTCTCATCATGGATGAGATACTCCCAGTTCTGTGAGATCGTATTCGGATCAAAATCCGGCTTGCTCACCATGGCGAGGATCCGGCCTGTCTTTGGCTCCAGGGCCATGATCGCGCCGCGGTGATCCCCCAGCGCATAATAGGCCGTCGCCTGCAGATTGGCGTTCAGGCTGGTCACGACCGTATCGCCCTGGTTTTTCAGTCCTTTGACCTCGTTTCTGATCTGGTTCAGGAAAAAATCGTGGGAGCTGAGCAGATGAAAATTTGCCTCGGATTCCAGTCCGCTTTTTCCGTTTGAGTCATACCCGACCACATGCGCGTACATGCCGCCATATGGATAGATCCTCTCCTCACTCCCGTCCTCATAAACCTGTGTATAAGCCAGGGTCTCCCCGTCAGATGACACGATGCTCCCCCGGACCACCCGATCCGCAAAGGTGTCCTGTCTGGTATTGTATGGGCTGTTGATAAAATCCTCGCTTCTGAAGACTGTAAAATAAACCAGGTATCCCGCCAGAGAGCAGAAAAGAAGCACAAAAAAGGCCGTAACCAGGGTATACTCTCTGTTGCGGTTGCGCCGTCGTACACCTTCACCGGCGGTATCGGGGGCCGGCATCAGTTTTTCTTTTAAAGAAAGGCCTTGCGTTTTTGGCTGAGAGCGCTTCTCTTCTGAGTCGTTCAATTTCTTCATCCTCGTCCTCCCTGAATATGTACAGCCCCTGGATGATCGACAGCATCAGCAGCGTACTGACCAGCGAGCTGCCGCCGTAGCTCACCAGCGGCAGGGTCACTCCGGTCAGGGGTATGAATTTCATCGCGCCTCCGATCGTCAGGAATACCTGGGTGGCATACAGTGTACCGATCCCGAGGGCGATCAGCTTGTAAAACGGACTGCGGATCTCCAGCGCGATGTTCAGGATCATCATAAAAAAGCACAGGCAAAGCAGGATCAGACAGATCGCAAAGATCACACCCAGCTCCTCGCAGATGGCGCTGAAGATGAAGTCGTTTTTGACGATGGGGATGATCTGGGGTGATCCCTGATACAGGCCCATGCCGAACCAACCTCCGGTCCCGATGGCAAAAAGAGACTGTACGATCTGATAGCCCTCATTTTCATAGACGGCCATGGGATCCCGCCAGGCGCTTATCCTCTCCTGCACATGTCCGAAGATGTGATACGCGGCGACAGAAGCGACGGCACCACCGCCGATCCCGGCGCCAAGATACAGGACCTTGCGGGTCGAGGTGTATATCATCACGAGATATACGATAAAGTAGATCAGTGCGCTGCCCAGATCTCTGGACAACACGAGAATGCCCACGTGGAGGGCTGCCACGCCTGTGGCGATCAGGACCTTTTTCATGGTGACCCGCCGCCAGAGCAAAGACGCCATAAAGAAAACAAAGGTGATCTTGATAGCCTCAGAGGGCTGGACTCCCATCAGGCTCAGCTTGGCGCCATAACTGGTCCTGGCGAGTGCAAAAACCGCGGCCAGCAGCACGACACCTGCCCCGCCGTAGATCCACGTGAGCTTTTTCAGGAACCGCATCCGCCGGATCATAACCGGAACGGCCAGACACAGCAGGCAGGTGCCCACGGCGATCAGAAACTGTTTCCATGCCGCTTCCATATCCAGGCGGGCCAGCATGATCAGTCCGATGCTCAAAAAGCAGCAGGTGTTGTTAAGCAGGAGCCTGGATGAAAACGGATACAGGAGATGATACAAAACCATTATCACAGTAAACAGAGCCATCATCCCCAGATAAAGGAAAACAACCATCCGATCACCGGACTTAAGATACAGCACAATAAAAGCGACCGTATCGATGGCAAAAAGCAGCAGACACTCCAATGCCGTTGATATCTCTGTATCACCCTGAGCCTGTGCGTGTACCAGGTACAGACAGTGCAGCGTATAACACACCATGAGCGTAAGCAATGTAAATTTGGACAGTTCGACGATCAGATTTACCATTTTTTTATTCGGCTCCCCTTCTGAAATGTCCGCGGGTCGTCTGTCCCGGAAGCGAGGCTTCTCCATTTCTTAGATAGACATCGCCAAAAGCGTCCAGGACCTGCCGGACCTGTTCCGGTGTTTCCACCGTGAAGGCCAGTCTCAGGGAATCCATTCCCAGGGCAAGCACCTGCTCCCGATCTTTCAGGAGACTGCACGGCAGACTGTTATAGATTATATTATAGCATGAAACCCCTGGTTCTGTATTCAAATCATTCCACGGCGCGCAGCTGCACTGTACCGGAAAAGCCGCGCCGGTCCTGTCCCGCAGCATAATCATTTCATTCCTGCGCGTACAGCCGCGCGTATTTTTGACTACACACTGAGAGGATACCATCGCCGGCGCCCTGCCGTAGATCACCATCTCACTGCCGCTGTTATCCCTGTGCCGCAGTTCTCCTTCACTCAGCTCCAGAGGAGCGGTCAGCCGGTATACACCCATTTTCTTCCAGAACCGGACCGCTTCCTGGTTCCAGGTATAGAGTGAATGGTCCAGGATGCAGCGATCCTGCAGCCCTTCGCTGCAAAGCATGGCAAAGGACTCCAGATCCCTGACCAGAAAACCGCTCAGATGCTGGCTGCTCCGGCTCAGCAGTTCTCTGCAGCGTGCGGTCAGCGGCTGTGTGCTGATATGAGGAAGGGCAAGATAAAGCGCCTTTCCCGAACGGATGCCCTCTTCCCACAGCTCCTCCATGACATGAACCGGGAAATAAACCGCATGGATATCCGGATGAGCCAGAAGGATCCGGCCGGTCTGCACATCCTCACAGGATGCCGTCAGGCAGATCTCTCCTGTTTGTAACTGTTCAGTTGCAAGCTCCTTCACAGTTACGAGGCCAGGCGCAGGCTTCTTCCCAGTTACGAGGCCAGGCATTTCCCTGCGAAAGCCATCCAGGATTCCGCTTTCCAGCTTTTCCACAGCCTCACGTCTGACTTCATTCAACGCTTTCAGACCTGCGAATGTTCCCTCGGACAGATCGATCTGCAGACTGTTCCACGCAAAAGGCGTACCGCCGAGCTTTTCCAGCTGCCTGCGTACCGCCGCCTCATCCAGAGCCCGTCCCAGAGCCCTCTGAGCCATTTCTCCCTGTACCGATACCGGACCTGTCCCCTCATATCCGTCTGAAGCCCGGATCGTCAGCGTTACAGGCTCGTCAGGCCGGATGCGGACCGTTCCGTCGATCAGGATTTTTCCGGACAGATCGTTATCAGGCATGGACTGGTTTTTGGAAAGCCTGTCGGCAGTTTTTCTGTCGTTTGAGAAGGCGATCATCTCCGGACCGTTTTTCATTTTATAGTAGCCTGTGCAGGAACCGCCTCTGCTGTACAGCTCCAGCAGCATCCTTCTGTCCTCAGGGTCAACTCTGTAACGTTCAGGCCCATCCGAAAGAAGCCTGTCCAGATATTTCCGATATATACGCGTCACACCTGCCTGATACTCCGGCTGTTTCATCCGGCCTTCGATTTTAAGTGAAACGACGCCGGCCTCGAGAATATCCGGAAGGATATCCAGCGTCATCAGATCCTTCATGCTGAGCAGGCAGCCTTCTTTCTGGTCCGGTCTTTTCCCTTTGGGATTTTTTCCAGAACCTCTGCGGCCGCCTCCTATCTCCTCAGCCTGCCAGGTCAGCCGGCAGGGCTGCGCACACCGACCGCGGTTCCCGCTGCGGCCGCCGATCAGACTGCTCATCAGACAGACGCCTGAATAGCTGTAACAGAGAGCCCCATGTATGAATGTTTCTATTTCCATATCGCATGCTTCATGCATCCGACGGATCTGCCGGAGTGAGAGCTCCCTGGCCGGAACGACTCTGGTCACGCCGAGCTCCTTCAACAGTTTCATGCTTTCCGGACCCGTAACGGTCATCTGGGTACTGGCATGAACCGGCAGATCGGGAAAACAGCGGCGGATCACCGAAAGCACGCCAAAATCCTGTACCAGCACCGCATCCAGTCCTTCTTTATAAAAAGGTGTCAGGAAAGGGATCAGTCTCTCTTCCAGTTCTTTGTTTTTCATAAGTGTATTTACAGTCAGATAGATCCGGCACTGATGCAGATGTGCCTGATCTATAGCCCGAAGGATTTCTTCCCCGGTGAAATTTCTGGCGTACGCTCTGGCTCCAAAGAGCTCTCCCCCCAGGTAGACCGCATCGGCACCGGCTCTGAGCACGGCCTGAAAGCCCTCGAATGAGCCGGCCGGGGACAGCAGTTCAATATGTCCGTCTTTCATTTTTATTCTCCGTAAAGAATACAGGGGACGGTCCTCTGTGTGGTACCACACAGAGAACCGTCCCCTGTGTTCTCTGATCTCTTAACGTATTTTTTCGAGTTCACGTTCAAGTTCCCTGACACGGCTCTCCAGATCCTGCTTCTGATCCTCGGCGTCCAGGAAAGACTTCTGAGCCTCTTCCAGCTTCATCTGTATATCGATCAGCTCATGCTTAAGGTCATACATCTCCTGATCCTTGCGCTGGAGATCCTGTTCGTAGTCCTCTGCCTGCTTCTTAGCCTTGAAATAATCATCGCTGATATTCAGACTCAGCAGGTTGTGTTTAGTTTCCATGGGAAGCCTGGTATATCCGGGCAGTTCACTGAACTCATTTATCTTGCGATTCATATAGGAGGCAACCTGGTGCAGATATTCCTCTGACTCGTACCCGCTGAGGGTGACGACCTTTCCTCCGATAATAACCTGTGCTTTATTCTTTACAGCCATGACAGCCTCCGGATGAATATTTGAGTAAACCCTGAATCATTATATATGAAAACGGGGGAATTGTAAACCACGTATTTATCCTGCTTCGAGTCTGATGGGCCTGACCCCATTTACCTGCCGTAAAGTCAGATCTCATCCCGTTTCAGTCAGAGTCAGGGAACCTGTCCCCCTGACTCACCCCTGACTCATTCACTTATCAGGCATATCAACGCCCAGATGGCTGTATGCCAGGGGCGTGACGATCCGCCCCCTGGGCGTGCGTGTGATCAGGCCGTTCTGCAGCAGATACGGCTCATATACATCCTCAAGCGTGCCGGCATCCTCACCTATGGTCGCAGCCAGGGTCTCCAGTCCTACCGGTCCTCCGTCAAAAAGGTTGATCATCGTCGTCAGGATCCGACGGTCGATCTTGTCCAGGCCGAACTGATCTACCTCCAGCAGGTCCAGGGCAAACGCGGCAACCTGAGATGTGATGATCCCGTCATATTTCACCTGGGCAAAATCCCGGACTCTGCGCAGCAGCCGGTTAGCGAGACGGGGTGTGCCTCTGGAACGCTTTGCGATCTCTCCGGCTCCCAGCGGATCGATCTCTACCCCAAGCACCTGAGCCGAGCGAAGGACGATCGTGGTCAGTTCTTTGTGTGAATAAAACTCCAGGTGATTGACCACGCCAAAACGGTCCCGCAGAGGCGCTGTGAGCAGTCCGGCCCTTGTTGTCGCTCCGACGAGGGTGAATCTGGGCAGTTCCAGGCGGATCGAACGGGCAGACGCGCCTTTCCCGATCATTATATCGATGGCAAAATCCTCCATGGCCGGATAAAGGACCTCCTCCACCTGCCTGTTCAGGCGATGGATCTCGTCTACGAAGAGGATATCTCGCTCCTGCAGATTGTTGAGGATCGCGGCCATCTCACCCGGCTTTTCGATCGCGGGTCCGGAAGTGATCTTGAGGTGCGTTCCCATCTCATTCGCGATGATCCCTGACAAAGTAGTCTTGCCCAGCCCCGGCGGGCCGTAAAAAAGTACGTGATCCAGTGCGTCTCCGCGCTGTCTTGCCGCTTCTATGTATACCTTCAGCGTATTTTTGATCTTTTCCTGACCGATATATTCATCCAGCGTCTGCGGACGCAGGCTGCCTTCCTGTATGATATCTTCATCGGTCGCATCAGTCGTGATTATTCTTTTTTCCATTCAGCTTCCTTTTTATTGTTCCCACTAGTGGTCCGTCTCAATCAGTTTAATGAGTCGCGGGGACAGGTTCCTCGACTCATTTTATGAAAATCAAACAGAGTCTAGTGGTCCGTCTCAATCAGCTTTAAACTTAAAGTGCCAGATTGACTTCACAGGCAAGGCGGGTAAGGCACCGTAGCGGGCTACGGCAACTGAGCCCAACGCAGTATATGAAGTCAAGATGATGCTTTAAGTATAAATATGATTGAGATGGCCCACTAAACTAATCTGTCACAACTTCCTTTACAGTTGCCTGCACTCATTTATACTGACTATACCACGCGGAAAATCATGTACATTTTCCATTTATTGGATCGTGGGAGTATATTATGCGCTCACAGCTTTGTGAGGGCTGCCTTAAGCACTGCTTCCGTGTCCGCCCCATCCGGCACCGAAGCATCCCGGACTGCTTTCATCGCCTGCGAACTGTTGTATCCAAGAGCGACCAGCGCTTCCACGGCTTCTCTGCGGGCATCGGATAAACCGCCGCCCACAGGCAGCTGGACTTCTCCGGCCTTTTCCAGTTTGTTCTCAAAAGCTTCCTCCAGGTGGAGCTTATCTTTCAGCTCCAGGATGATCTTCTGTGCGGTTTTCTTTCCTATGCCTGGAGCGGAAGAGATCGTTTTAACGTCGTCTGACAGAACAGCAAAACGAAAATCATCCGATGAGATCGACCCCAGGATGCCAAGTGCGGCTTTAGGGCCAACGCCGCTCACACCCAGCAGGAGACGGAAAACCTCCAGATCATCCTTCGCCGTAAAACCAAAGAGAGCCATCCCGTCATCGCGCACCTGAAACCAGGTGTGGATCTTTACCTCATCTCCGATGCGCAGCCTGGACAACGCCGCGCCGGTCATATAAATCTCATAACCGATCCCGCCTGTCTCCACAACAACGCCTGTCTCTGACAAATCCTGTACGATCCCCTTCACATATGCGATCATATATGTACCTGTTGCAACCGTATCTGAACGGTCACATCCTTTCCTAACGATATACTATACCCTGTTTTAACTGAAAAAGCACTACCGAAAATTAATTAAAACATGTATAATTATGGATACTGTTCAGTCAGCACCGCGCATTTACTGCGACACCGAAGGCGTCCCTTGGGAGGCGCACTTTCAATGCGACAAAAGGAGGCTGCGTCTGGCCTCATAACTGTGAAGGAGCTTGTGCCTGAACAGTTTCGAATTCTGAATAATGGGAGTTTACTATGCGGCATATAAAAAAAATACTGGACCTGCCATACACGGCCGGCGATGGCGTCCGATGGATCACCCGGGAACTGGAAAAGGTCAGTCCGTCTCAGATCTGTGCGCCTGTGTGGTTTGACATAGAAACCACTGGTCTCTCGCCGCAAAATCAGGAGATTTACCTGATCGGGGCCGTAAACATGGAAAATCAGTCTTTTATTCTGGATCAGTGGTTTTCGGATGGAGGTGCAGAGGAAGAAAAAGCGATCCTTGGCATGTTTTTTGACAGCATTTCAGAAAATACCGCGCTCATATCTTTTAACGGGGATGCCTTTGATCTGCCGTTCATACATAAACGAAGCCAGCTTTACGGGCTGGAGGACCCGGCGGCGGAATGCGTCAGCCTGGATCTCTACCGTTCTCTCAGAAATTATAAAAAACTCCTCTCTCTTTCCGGTACAAAGCAGATCAGCTTTGAACAGTGCCTCGGAGCGGACAGCAGATCGGCAGCGGACGGTCGTGAATGTATCCGCCTTTACAGGCAGTATGCCAAAGCGGTGTGCAAGCGGGACAGCAGGACGACTTCAGAGCCCTCCGACGGCAATAGTGAAACGGAAGATCAGCTCCTTGCCGCCCTTAGTCATGCTGTGCTGCAGCACAACGAAGAAGATCTTTGCGGCCTGATCCGGATCGGTTCTCTTTTGTCCTGCAGCCAGCTTGGAGAAGGACGGATCCGCTTCCTGGAGGGCCATGCAGTGCCTGAGGGACTGCTTTGCCTGTTTGAGACAGAGAGTCCGGTCCCCGTACAGATACAATTCAGGGAACCCGGACTGGAGCTTTATATCTCAGATGGACATGGCAAGGCTCTGCTTGAATCATGGAATGGAAAATGCCGCCTGTACCATAAAGACTATAAAAATTATGATTATCTGCCCGGTGAAGACATGGCCGTCCATAAATCGCTCTCCGCATATATAGACCGCAGCCTGAAAAAAAGCGCCACACCATTGACCTGTTACACGCCGGTGGCCTGTACACAGGAGCTGGCTGAGGATCCGGACAAGTGTACGGCTCTCCTGCAGTCAATCCTGCACCTTCATTTTGGACAGGATACCAGAGGGGCATAATATGTGCCCTTTCGTTCATCACAAAAAAAAAGAGACCCGTCCACAGACGAATCTCTTTATAATAATCTGATTATTCCTCAACCAGAGCTTCGGTCTCTTCAGCAGCCTCTTCGACGTACTCATCAGCGTACTCTTCTACGGGCTCTTCATCGACATACTCTTCCTCATAAGCCTCTTCCTCATACTCATCAGTGGGAGGAAGCTGGTTTTCGATGGCTTTCATGCTGAGGCTGATCTTGCGGTCTTCGCCGTTAAAGTCCACAACCTTGGCCTGAATAACCTGACCGATGGAAAGGACATCGCTTGGCTTCGCAACATGCTCTCTGGAAATCTGGGAAACATGAAGCAGCGCGTCAACGCCGGGAGCCAGCTCTACAAATGCGCCGAAGTCTGTCATACGGGCGATCTTGCCGGTGACGATATTGCCTGCGGCAAAGTTCTCAGCTGCGTTGAGCCACGGGTTCTCCTCCGGGAACTTCAGGGAGAGGGCGATCTTTTCTCCGTTGATGTCTTTGATCAGAACGGAGAGATGCTCACCAACTGTGAAGACCTTTTTGGGATTTTCAACTCTGCCCCAGCTCATCTCGGAGATGTGCAGCAGGCCGTCTGCTCCGCCCAGATCGATGAATGCACCGAAATCTGTCACGTTCTTGACAATACCTTCGACACGGTCGCCGATGTGGATGCGCTCCATGAGCTCTTTCTGCTTCTGAGCCTTCTCAGCAAGGAGGAGTTTTTTGCGGTTACCGATGATGCGGTGCCTGCGGGGATTGAACTCGGTGATAACGAACTCGATCTCCTGGCCTGCATACTTGGTCAGATCTTTTTCGTAGGAATCGGATACCAGGCTGGCCGGAATGAATACTCTCGACTCTTCCACGACTGCGATCAGACCGCCGTTAAGGACCTGTACAACGGGAGCTACCAGGATTTCCTGATTGTTCATGGCTTCTTCCAGTCTCTTGTTGCCTTTTTCCGCTGCGAGCCTGCGGTA
>JAFWDX010000399.1 GCA_017515945.1 Blautia sp.
ACACGCAAAAGATGACGTTCAGTCTTGACGTACAGGAGAGCATCGAAGACAGGAGCGTAGAGTTCCGTACATATTATGACGGTAAGGGAACCTTTGACTTTCACTCTCTGAAGGTGCGGCGCGGCGGCTGGATCCGAAAGGCAGCCATAGCCATCGGGCTGATGTCTCTGGCGATGGCAGTGCTCTTTTTCCTGTACAGGGGAATAAGCCTTCCCGGAGCGCTGTATACGGTGCTGTTTTATGGCGCGGCAAGTCTGTCGCTAACCTCGGATCTGCGGATCGGCTTTTTTATTGTTCTGACCCAGATGCTGTGGCTTGCTCTGGTTTTGAAGGTACCTTTTTTCAGAAAAGAGATCAGGCACGTGCAGGCATATGAGGTGCTGATGTTGATCCTGACCTCCTTCCTGGTGATCTCAGCTGTGAACATCATACGATACCACGGCGGTGTGGAGAACCTGGATTTTGTGAAGAACATCGTGCCGGAATACTATGTACTTGAGATGGTCGGAACTGCGCATATCCTGGCTTTGCTCCGCCTCTGCGTTAAAAACAGGAGCTGTTCCTCATGGGCGCTGTTGATCAGCGCGTTTTTCTTTGGATTCACCTGCATCCTGCATGGCAGGGACGTCTATTTCGCCATCGGTGTGTCCGTGATCCTTGGCTTTTTTATCTATTATCTGTTGAAAAGCGATCCGGGCATGCTGAGGAGAGCTGGCGGGATCAGGAGCTATCGCGGGCCGTTTATTGCGGTCTGCATCATGTCGGCTGTCCTGACGGCGTATTTTGTCTGCATTACCGTTTGCCGTTATCGCACATTCAGCTCGGCAAATTTCGACATGGGCATCTTCTGCCAGATGTATGAATACATGGCGAAAACCGGACTCCCTATGACGACATCCGAGAGAGGGTACCTGCTTTCTCATTTTTATATCCATTTTTCGCCGGTGTTTTATCTGTTCCTGCCTGTTTATATGCTGTTCCGATCACCGGAGTGCCTGCTTGTGATCCAGTCTGTTCTGGTTTTTACGGCAGTTATACCTTTATTCCTGATCTGCAGGCATTACAGACTGAAACCATTTACTGCGATGCTGGTATCCTTCGTCTATCTCGTGATGCCGGCTACCCAGGAGCCCTTATTTTATGACTTTCATGAGTATAAGTTTATCCCGTTTTTTCTGTTCTGGTTCATTTATTTGTATCTGGAACATAAGAACCTGAGGGCTTTCATATTTTTATTCCTGACGCTTGCCATAAAAGAAGATCTGGCTATATACCTTGTCGTTTTTGCCCTGTACCGGATCCTGGCTGAGAAGGACTATAAAAGGGGAGCGGTCGTCCTGACGATTTCTCTGCTCTATTTTGCCGGAGTCATGGCGTTTATTCAAAGCCATGGCATGGGGCTGATGGAAGGCCATTACAAAATGTACTATCTGTCCGGCGAGAGAGGCGTATTTGCGCTGGCCAAAAATATTATTCTGGCGCCGGGCCGGTTTGTGCGGCAGGTATTTGATGAGGAAAATTTTAAATATATTTTTTATACTCTTGGCGTGCTTGCCTTTGTGCCGCTTAAGGCTGGAGATTTCAAGAGGCTGACCCTCCTGCTTCCCTATGTGGCCTTTGGCCTGATGACGGATTATGCGTATCAGCATGATGTGGGCTTTCAGTATGTATA
>JAFWDX010000400.1 GCA_017515945.1 Blautia sp.
GATGAGTCAAGGAACCTGTCCCCCTGACTCATCCCTGTGTTATCAGAGATCCGAGAACAGATCCTCTTTATAGACACCATCCGCGATCAGCTTCTTAAAGCTGTCCACAACGTATCCTTTGTCTTCTTTGTATGTTACACCAAACCAGCTGTCATGGGTTTCCAGAACTTCAACTGTGACCTTGCCGTCCCTGAGGAGTTCTCCGATGTAGATCGGAAGGAGGTATTCGGCTTTGAGCGGTTTCTCCGGTACAGCTTTCTCGAAGAATTCCACGAAGCCTGTCTCAAGGGTTTTGAGGAATCCAGGAGTAAGTCCCCACATGTTCATGGAAACGTAGGAGTTCGCATCCACGGCTTTGCCGTCTACTTCGGCGCCAACGGTTCCGTCGGCGGCTACGGTCTTGAAGATGTCGGAGGTCTCGACCACGTCCGTCAGGAAGCCGTCGCCGTTCACCTGGCAGATACCGCGGGTGACTGCACCGTTTTCGGAGAGGGTGTTCTTGAGAATAAAGCCTGCCATGCAGAATTTGCCTTCTTCGTCATGAGAGACCAGGTAGTCATGGATCTTGGCGAAGGCTTCTTTTCCATAATAGTCGTCGGCATTGAGCACCATGAACGGGCAGTCAATGGCGTCCTTTGCGGCCAGCACAGCCTGGCCTGTTCCCCAGGGTTTGCCGCGGCCATCCGGGACAGAGTAGCCGGCCGGGATCTCGCTGAGCTCCTGGAAGGCGTATTTGACTTCGACGCCATGGGCCTTACATACGGACTCGATCCTCTGACCGATCATCTCACGGAAATCTTCCTCGATGTCTCTGCGGATGACAAAGATGACCTCGTTGAAGCCTGCCGCGATGGCATCATGGATGGAATAATCCATAATGATGTGTCCGCCGGCGTCGATGGGCTCGAGCTGCTTGATGCCGCCGCCGAAGCGGGAGCCGATGCCTGCTGCCATGATCAGTAATGCTGTTTTCTTCATGTCTTGTTCCTCCTTATGGTTACTTAATTCATTGCTACTATGTGAATGATCACCTTTGTCGTCACCTGCAGGCACACAGGGGACGGTTCTTTGTGTGGTTGATCACTGTATACCTGTATTAATCGTCGCCCGTGCGAGGAATCGTGATACTATTCCGTCCTACCGCAGCTCCTGCGCGCAAGTGCGCAGCGCAGCCGCAATCACCTGATCCATATCGTAATACTTATACTCACCCAGGCGCCCGCCGAAGATCACCCTGCTCTCCTTCTCCGCCAATTCGCGATAGCGCGCATACAGCGTACCGTTCTTCTCATCATTGACCGGATAATAAGGCTCGTCGCCGGGTCTCCATTCGGAGCTGTACTCCCTGGAAATCACCGTCTTTGGCAGATCCTGGCCGTTTTCATCCTTGCCGAACTCGAACCATTTGTGCTCAATGATCCGCGTCCAGGGCGTTTCGCTGTCCGTATAATTGACGGCCGCGTTCCCCTGATAGTTGGGCATGTCAAGCAATTCCGTCTCAAAACGGACGCTGCGATATTCCAGCGTGCCGAGGCTGTATCCGAAGTACTCGTCCACAGGACCGGTGAAGACCACCTTTTCGGCCATCGCGTCAAACGCCGCCTTGTCCTTCAGATAATCAACGCCTGTCCGGACCTCGATCCCCTCCAGCAGGTTTTCCACCAGACGGGTATACCCGCCGATCGGAATGCCCTGGTAGAGCGCGTTGAAATAATTGTTGTCAAAGGTCAGCCGAACGGGCAGGCGCCGGATAATGAAGGCCGGCAACTCCGTGCAGGGGCGGCCCCACTGCTTTTGCGTATAGCCCTTGATCAGCTTCTCATAGATGTCCCTGCCGACGAGGGAAATCGCCTGCTCCTCGAGATTGCGCGGCTCGGTGATCCCGGCCTCTGCACGCTGGGCCTCGATCCGCTCGGCAGCCTGCTGCGGCGTCACCACACCCCACATCTTGTTGAATGTGTACATATTAAAAGGCAGGGAATAAAGCTCGCCTTTGTAATTGGCCACAGGCGAGTTGGTGAAGCGGTTAAACCGCGCGAAACGGTTCACGTATGTCCAGACCTGCTCGTCGTTGGTATGGAAAATATGTGCGCCGTATTTGTGGACATGGATCCCTTCCACATCCTCTGTATATACATTCCCCGCGATATGGTCGCGTCTGTCGATCACGAGGACGGATTTTCCTTTTTCCTTTGCTTCATGGCCAAACACTGCGCCGTAAAGGCCTGCACCTACGACCAGGTAATCATACATTTGTGGATCTCCCTTCTGAAGGTTGTCTGTCGTAATGGGGCATGAGTCGCGGGGACAGGTTCCTCGACTCATTTTGTGAAAGTCAAACAGAGTCTAGTGGTTCGTCTCAATCAGTTTTAAACTAAAAGTGCCAGATTGGCTTCATAGGCAAAGCGCGTGAAGGCGCCGTAGCGGGCTACGGCAACTGAGCCCAACGCAGTGAGTCGCGGGGACAGGTTCCTCGACTCATTTTATGAAAGTCAAACAGAGTCTAGTGGTCCGTCTCAATCAGTTTTAAACTTAAAGTGCCAGATCGGCTTCATAAGCAAGGCGCGTGAAGGCGCCGTAGCGGGCTACGGCAACTGAGCCCAACGCAGCATAGAAATCAAGAGGGTGCTTTAAGTTTATATGATTGAGATGGCCCACTAGTACATCGAATAATAAATAACTGTCTGTGTTAGATCTAAAAAACACAATAATATCAAGGACTGATTTGATTGCAATGAGCCAGCTATTTATTTTACGATATACCAGAGGGGATGAATACATGGAAATCTATGATTCCACATATTTAAAGTCTCTGCATAAACCGTGCAGAACACCAGGTACATTTTCCATTTATTTGATCGCGCAAATAAAGAGGCTATGCATATACCACGGAGACAGATTTTGCTTGCCCCCGCTTGTATAATATAGCATTTACAGGGGTAAGTTTCAAGTGAGAGCATATGGCAGAATGTCTGTTGCAATATGGCCAGGCCCTCCCAAAATGAGTCAGGGGGACAGGTTCCTTGACTCACAC
>JAFWDX010000042.1 GCA_017515945.1 Blautia sp.
CCCTCCGCAGCAGGTTGTAGACACGCAGGAGATTGTTCCTCTTTATATCATTTCTTGTAATATTGCCTGCCTGTTCCAGCATGAGAGGCGCCTTTCCTTTAATCCTGTACCTGTTCGATCGCAAGCTCTTTTGCAGTTACGTGGCCGTTCGCCTTATTCCCGGCGCGTCACCATGGCACGCCTGCGATGCGGCAGTAAATGCGAAATCCTGCATGGACATTTCTAAATTATATCTGCGGTAACCCAGGGCATACCACAGCGAAAAACACCGTTTTCCGGTTCATTTTCCGCGGGCAAAACTTCCGCTCCCGCATTTCAAATGCATAATCTTTGTTATTAATTTATCATAGTATACCATTTCCTAACTCCACATACATCACTTAAATTTTCCTATATTTCTGCTTTAAAAGCAAGAAATTTATGTTATAATTGACTCATGAATCTGAAGAACGTCTGTAACCATGCACCTGTTTTCACAAATCCATGTTTTGAGATTTGGCGCTTTTGCCTATTGCAAGAGAGCGGAACAGGTGCTATAATGCAATTGGTTTTGAAAATGAGTTTAAAAACGAATTTATAAATCAATTCATTATATCTTATTTAAGGAGGATTGCCATTATGAGCGCACAGGGAAGCATCCCCAAAACAATGAAGGCTCTCGTAGCCTACGGAAGAAACGACTATCGTTTTGAGCCCGAGTATCCCACACCGGAGTGCGGTCCCGACGACATCATCATCAAGACCGAGGCCTGCGGTATCTGCGCCGGCGATCTTAAGTGCCAGCATGGCGTATCCATGTTCTGGGGCGACGAGATGCAGCCCGCATGGGTAAAACCGCCCTTCATCCCCGGCCATGAGTTCTTTGGCCGCGTTGTGCAGATCGGTGAGAATGTTACCGAGTACAAGCTGGGCGACAGGATCACCGCCGACCAGATCGTTCCCTGTGGCAAGTGCCGTTTCTGCAAGGACGGCCACTACTGGATGTGTCAGCCCCATGACATGTACGGCTATCAGTACTACAACAACGGCGGCATGGCCGAATATGTCCGCTATGTGAAAAACTCCGTCATCACCCGCGTTCCCGAGGAGATGAGCGTAGAGCAGGCCCTCCTGATCGAGCCCTTCGGCTGCTCCAAGCATGCCGTAGACAGAGCAAAGATCACCAACGAGGACGTGGTCGTCATCTCCGGTGCCGGCACTCTGGGTCTTGGCATGATCACCTACGCCCGCATGAAGAACCCGAAACTCCTCATCGTCCTCGACATGCAGGACAACCGCCTCGAGAAGGCCAAAGAGTTCGGCGCTGACCTGGTCTTCAACCCCGGCAAATGCGACCTCGACAAAGAGATCAAAGCCCTCACCGATGACTATGGCTGCGATATCTATATCGAAGCTACAGGCAACCCCGCCAGCGTACGTCAGGGCCTGACCATCATCCGCAAGCTGGGCACCTTCGTAGAGTTCTCCGTATTCGGATCTGAGACCACCGTCGACTGGTCCATCATCGGCGACCGCAAAGAGCTCGACATCCTCGGCTCACACCTTAGCCCCTATGCATATCCCTTCGTGATCGAGAACATGCTCAAGGGCAACATCAAGACCAACGGCGTCGTCTCCAGCACCTTCAAACTCGAGGACTGGGAGAAGGGCTTTGAATACGCCACCGGCAAATACGGCGATTTCAAGTGCGCATTCGTTTTTGACTGATCTGCCGCAGTGAACTGAGAGATACCAAGCAGGCAAATAAAGCAACCCGTCGACAAAGGACACAAAAAATCAAGGTTTAAATGGAGGAAAGGACAACAACATGAAAAAGAAAGCATTATCCATTATCCTCAGCACCGCGATGGTTCTTTCCGCATTCGCAGGCTTTACTGTCAACGCGGAAGAGGCCTCCTTTGACTGGAAGGCCTATGAAGGCACCACACTGAACGTCATGTTCAATGAGCATACCTATGCACAGGCCATCATCAACAAGCTCCCCGAGTTCGAAGAGCTCACCGGCATCAAGGTAGAATACTCCACCACACCCGAGTCCAACTACTTTGACAAACTGAACACCGCTCTGAGCAGCCGTTCAGGCCAGCCGGACATCTTCATGACCGGTGCTTACCAGACATGGGAATATGCACCCGCCGGCTATATGGAGCCGCTGGATGCCTATATCGAGGATGCGACCAAGACTTCTCCCGACTACAATTATGACGACTTTATCCCGGGCATCATCAACGCTCTTCGCTGGGATCTGGTTCCCGGACACGCTGTAGGCGAAGGCGAGCTCTGGGCTCTGCCGATGGGCTGGGAGATCAACACCCTGACCTACAACAAAAAGATCTTTGAGGAAGCCGGCCTGACTCCTCCCACCACCACACAGGAACTGTATGACGATGCAGTCGCTCTCAAAGAGTTCGGCGGCAGCGGCACATACGGCCTTGCAGTCCGTGGCCTTCGTGACTGGGGCACCATCCATCCGGCTTACATGTCCCTGTTCGCTACCTGGGGCGCAAAGGATTTCGAGATCGAGGACGGCAAGCTCGTCTCCAAGCTCGACTCTCCGGAAGCCATCGAGATGACCGAATACTGGGTCAAGCTGATCAAGGACGGCGGCGCTCCCCAGTGGTCCACCTACGGCTGGGAGCTCTGCGGTGCTGACCTCGGCGCAGGCAAAGCTGCCATGATGTGGGATGCAGACCGCGGCGGCTACACGCAGAACGTCGAAGGCGCTTCCGCTGAGGCCGGCAACCTGGCCTTCTCCGGTATCCCGCTTCCCGAAGGAAAAGACACCCAGCTTTCCAACCTCTGGACATGGGCTATGGGCATGAACGCTGATTCCGCCAACAAGGATGCTGCATGGTACTTCCTGCAGTACTTCACCAGCCCCGAGTTCATGCTGTATTCCGGTACCGAAGGTGCATGCACAGACACACCTCGTACCTCTGTCATGGAAAGCGATGAGTACAAAGAGATCGTCGGCCAGGCCGAGGGCTATCTCGAGAGCTTCGAGACCGTTTCCGCCAACGCCAGCATCTTCTTCACTCCGCAGCCCTATTTCTTCGAGTGCACCACCATGTGGGCAGAGACTCTGCAGGATCTGGTTGTGACCGACAATTACGCTTCTGTTGAGGAAGCCATGCAGGAACTCGCAGCCAACATCAACATGGTCGTTGAGGATCTTGAAGTCGAATAATTTATATAACTGGTGAATGAAAAATAAACCGGACAGGGAGGGTTGCCTGCTCCTCCCTGCTGTATAGCCGAAGCGTCGGGCAGCCCGGCGCACACTCATATGCCCCTGCGCAGGTTTGGTACCTCGCAGGGGCATACTATATCCGCGGACAGGCAAATCGGGAAATCCCTTTTTACGCGGTATGAAATAGGTTTTCAGGAGGAAAACAACAATGGCAAAAGACAATCCCACCGGCAAGGTTTCATCTGAGAAACTGAACGAATTGCCCTTCAAGACGAGGATCCGCCCCTATCTGATCGTCGCGCCGGCGCTGATCATTACCATCGGCATCATGATCCCCTTCGCAATGGCAATCTATTTCTCACTGACCAACTACTCCTTCCGTATGCCGACCTACAAATTCGTCGGCCTCAAGAACTGGATCAAGATCCTGACCAACAAGGATTTCTGGAAGGCCCTCTGGGTCACCCTTCGCTATGCATTCTTCAGCACGCTCGTTGAAATGCTCCTGGGCATGGGCGTCGCGATTCTCTTAAATAAGCTGAACAATCTTTTCTCAAAAATCCTGCGTGTTGTCCTGATCTTCCCCCTTATGATCGCCCCGATCACGGCGACGATCGTATGGCAGCTGATGCTCAACAGCTCCGTCGGTATCGTGGAGAAATTCCTCAATCTTTTTGGGATCTACAACTTCCCCTGGGCAGCCTCTCCGTCCACCGCACTGCTCACGGTCGTCATGATCGACGTCTGGGTCAACACCTCCTTTGTCATGCTGCTGGTGCTGGCCGGCCTGCAGTCCCTGCCGAAGTCGCCCTTTGAATCCGCGAGGATCGACGGCGGCAGCGCCTGGTTCAATTTCGTCAATCTGACCCTGCCCATGCTCAAGCCGAGTCTGTACATTGCTCTGCTGTTCCGTCTGATGGCGGCGCTGCAGGAGTACACGATCATCTTTGGTCTGACCAAAGGCGGCCCCGGAGACACGCTGATGAATCTGTCTCTAACCGCCCACCTGACCGGTTTCAAATTCCAGAAATTCGGCTATGCCCTTCCGTACATCCTGGTGCTGTGGCTGATTGTCAACTACGCGGCCAAGTTCATCGTAGGAAAGCAGCGTGCCGCGCAGAAACAGGCCGCCGGTCTGGAAGAGTGAATGGAGGTATCTAAATGAATAAAGGAAAGTCAAGGCTGCTGGCGATTCTGCAGAACTGCCTGCTTGCCATTTATGCGGTATTTGCCCTGTTCCCGCTGCTGTGGATGGTCATCCTGTCCTTTAAGGCGGACACGGAAATGTTCACGACGACCTTCGTTTTTCATCCGACCCTGAGCAATTATACGGCGGCTCTGATGAAGAGTAATTATTTCCGTTACATGCTGGATTCCCTGATCGTCGCCGGCGGCGCGGTCATCGTTTCCGTACTGGCGGGCGTTCCGGCAGCCTATGCCCTGGCCCGTTACAACTTCAAAAAGAAGGAAGACATCGCTTTCCAGATCCTTTCCTTCAAATTCGCTCCGGAGATCCTGGTCGTTCTTCCCCTTTTCATGATCTACCAGAAGCTCCACCTGTATGACACCTATCTGGGCCTGATCTGGGTTTATCAGCTCATCTCCATGCCGCTGCTGATCTGGGTCGTGCGCGGGTACTTTGAGGATATTTCCGTCGAGATCGAGCATGCGGCTCAGGTGGACGGCTACAGCTGGTATCAGATCTTCTTTAAGATGCTGCTCCCGCTGATCAAACCGGGTCTGGTTTCCGCCGCTCTGCTGGCCTTCATCTTCGCCTGGAACAGCTTCACCTTCCCGCTGCTGCTGGCCGGTATTCACGTGCAGCCCATCACGGTCGCCGTAACCAAATACCTCGGCACAGATACCGCCCACTATGGCCAGCTCGCCGTAGCCGCCACCGTATCCGCCCTGCCGGCCATCATTTTCGCGCTCTGCATACAGAAGCACCTGGTCCGCGGCCTGAGCTTCGGCGCCGTAAAGGGTTAAGAGGAGATCATCTATGGCTAGAATACAGATTGAAAATGTGAAAAAGTCCTTCGGCAAGGTCACGGCCCTCAAGGGCGTCACCCTGGACGTAAAGGATAAGGAATTCTTCGTTCTTTTCGGGCCTGCCGGCGCCGGCAAGACCACCATCCTCAACTGCATCGCGGGCATCACGATGCCGGAGGAGGGCATTGTGAAATTCAACGGCGAGATCATGAACCTGGTGGACTCCGCTCACCGGAACGTGGCCATGGTTTTTGAAAACTACGCCCTGTATCCCCAGATGAGCGTTTACGACAACATCGCATCCCCCCTTCGCAGCAAGCTCTACAGAGAGAGTGAGGAGACGATCAAAGAGCGGGTGTACAACGTCGCAAAGATGATGAAGATGGAAATGCTGCTGGAGCGTCTGCCCAGCCAGCTCTCCAACGGCCAGAAGCAGCG
>JAFWDX010000401.1 GCA_017515945.1 Blautia sp.
GAAAGCTATTTTGGCACGGACGGGACTCCGATCCTCATCGCTGCAGGCTATGCGTCCGTGCACTGGGAATATAATGAAAGCGGTATCATGATCCTGGAGGCGTATTTCGGAACAGATGACAAACCGCTTGCGCTGAGCGGCAAAGGATACAGTGTCCTGAAGCGGGAAGTCGATGAATTCGGAAATGTCACCCGTGAAGAGTACTGCGACGAAAACGGAGAGCCTGTGCCGGCATCCGGGAGATATGCTGCCGTCGAAAGAAAATATGACGATCTGGGCCGTGTGATATATGAGACATATTTCGATACAAAAGGTGAGCCTTACTTTATTCCCTGGCAGAACTATGCAGGCGTGTCCAGAGCGTATAACGACAAAAACCAGATCACCCGCGAAGCTTATTTCGACGGAGCAGGCAACCCGATCCTGCACGCAAAAGGGTATGCGGCTGTGACCAGGCGTTATAACAAAAAAGGAAAGATAAAGCAGGAAAATTATTTTGGACTGAATAATGAGCCTGTGCTTCATGCAAACGGATATCATTTCCTCACACGAAAATATGACGGAAAAGACCGCATGATCCGGGAGAGCTATTTTGACCTGAAGGGAAATCCTGTACTGACGACAGACGGGTATGCATCTCTCGTCAGGGAGTATGACGATGCCGGTTATGTCCGCCGGGAGACCTATCAGGACAGCGGCGGAAAAGCTGTGACGAACAGCAGCGGCTATGCCGGGGTGGAGAGGGAATATGATGATAACGGCCGTGTGAGCCGTGAATCCTATTATGGTGTGAACGGAGAGGCCGTATCGCTGCCGGACAAAGGCTATGCCGGGATCCGCAGGGAATATAACGAGGCCGGCCAGGTCGTGCGTGAATTCTATTATGATGCCGACGGCAATCCTGTGAACTGTAAAGCCGGATACCATCAGCTCGAAAAGGTTTATGATTCCGCAGGCAACGTGATCGAAGAACGGTATTTTGACGGAAATGGCAATCCGCAGGTTCCGGTCGGTAAAAACTATTCTTCTCTGACCCGCACATATGGAGAGGACGGCTTTATTCAGCAGGAGCAGTATTTTGGCTCCGATGGCAGCCAGGCCAGAAACGCTGCCGGTTACGCATATATTGATAAAGTGTATGATCCGAGCGGACGGGCTGTACTGGAGACCTTCTGCAGCGCTTCCGGAAAACCTGTCATGTCAGACGGATTTGCTTCTACCCGAAAGGCATACAATTCCAAAGGGGATGTGATCCTGCAGTCATGGTATGATCTGCAGGGAAATCCGGTTCCCAGGAATAAGGGGCATTATTATCTCGGAAAAGAATATAATGATCAGCGCAAGCCCATAAAGACCAGCTGGTATGGTGAGGATGGGAGGCTGATGATCAATTCGGACGGCTATGCCGTCATGACCCAGGCCTACGACGACCAGGGCAATGTGATCCTTGAAGCTTTTTATGATGAACAGGGAGACCTGACGAACAATACGAAGGGGATCAGTGTCACACAACGCAGATATAATGAGGACGGAAAGGTTGTATGGGTATGTTATCAGGATGCGGATGGTCAGCCGGCAAACGGTGCGGAAGGCTGTCCATGTGTGGCATATGAATATGACCGGAGCGGCAATATCATCTGTGAATCCTATTATGGTGCGGACGGGCAGCTGATTTCCGGAGATAAAGGGTATTGCTCCGTCAGGAAAAAATATGATGAGAATGGCAATGTCGTGCGCACGCAGTATCTGGATGAAACCGGCAGCGTGACCTTCTGCAAGGACGGATATGCGGCTGTCTGCAACGAATATGACAAAGACGGGCTGAAGATTTATGAAGCATATTACGGACCGGATGGTACGCTGGTCAACAGCGCTCAGGGCTATGCATATATGCGCATCAGGCCCTACACCAGATGGAATTCGCTTCGTACGGAGTATTATAAGGCAGATGGAACCCCATATGTCTTTAAGGATCATTATTCTGTACTCGTCAATGAATTCAATGACGACGGAAAGATGATCCTGCAGGCATGGTATCAGTCCGACGGGACGCTGGCGGAGAAAAATGACGGATCTGCGTTCCTGACAAAGGAATACCTTGAAAACGGCGCATTGGTGCGGACACGCTATTTCGATGCCGCGGGCAGGCAGATCACACTCTCAAGCTATGTGGCCATGACCGAAGAAAGATATGACAATCTTGACCGGAAGGTATCGGAGACAACGTTGGATATCAATGGAAATCCTGTCGTACGCAAATGGCAGAAGCACCAGACCTATACCATCACATATGAGCCGGACGGCACCAGAACCTATAATTACTATAATGGTGATGCACTGGTAAAGACTGAGATAAAATAGGAGGTTATATGAAACACAGAAGAGTATTTGCACTTGGCAGTTTCGCCTTATTACTGTCAGTCACAGCGGCTTCCGTTCATGCCCAGGCTGTTCATGTTGACGGACAGCCATGCCCGATCCCTGTGATCGAGGATGCGCTCGAGCCCAGCGAGGTCACGGACTTTTCTGTCTGGGGGTATACAGAACCGGGTGTGCTGTTGGTTCAGATCGGCAGCAGGCAGGTCCATGTGGCCCGGGAGAATCTGGAGGCCCTTCTGCCGCAGCAGGATCTCAACAGCTTTCCGGATGTGACCGGAAAAGAGACAATTCAGGCCGGAAGCGCTCAGGAGGAAGTCAGAGGGATCCAGGAGACTCTTTCATCACTGGGTTTTCTGAACGGCGCAGCGGACGGTATCTTTGGGCAGGGCACATCCTCTGCCATCCGGAGCTTTCAGACTGCCCATGGTCTGCCGGATACAGGCGTGGCGGACCTGGCGACGCAGCTGGCTCTGCAGTCAGCGGCAGCAGGTACACTGGACCAGCTCATCGAGGTCATCTATCCGTCTGAGATCACCGTAGAGAACCGATTTGGCGAACTGGCCGACAAAATCGACGCGGATCTGGAGAAATATCTGGATCCTTCATGGAAGTTTTCCTATGACGTATTTGAGGGCAGAGGAAGCCTGGATCCAGGCTTGTCCGCCGGCACCTATGAAGTGCTGGAGCCTGCCATTGACAGGATTGCGATGACCATGAATGTGAGAGTCGTGCTGAACCGGCCTGAAGGAGAGGAAAAAGTAGAGCTGATCCCTGCCCTGACCGTTGATTCACGCGGTGCATACCGCCCGTATGTGCAGGATGTGATCCTCCAGAGCGGCGTGGATGTATGTACAGTTAAAGGCGCGGTGATCACCGGAGATCTGAATGGGACGGTATTGACGGAAAAAGCGTATATCCCGATGACCGGGGATGCGGTCACATTTATTGAGGAACACGAGACGGTGAACATGCGGCTTGAAGGAAAAAATGATA
>JAFWDX010000402.1 GCA_017515945.1 Blautia sp.
TCGTATCTGTTCATCAAATCTCCTTTTGAATTCAGCATCTGATTGACGTAATACATTATATTGTCTGTGAGCAAGATTAACATGATCCCAAATTTTCCGAGCTGTGCGGTGAGATAAGTAACCGTTGTTATTGACTGGATATTCCTCGCAGAGTATAATGATAATATTATATTCGTGAGGTGAATCGCCATGCCTAAGTCCGTTCCTCCTATAGTGTTAAATGAAACCGATGCTATTACTCTGAATTCCATTGTCTCTGGCGATCTGATTGCAGGAGCAGCTGTACAGAAACGCGCCAGAGCAATATTGCTGCTCTCTGAAGGAAAGCAAATCAAGGCCATTGCAAAAGAAATTGGTATGCGCGAGAATTCCGTTACCGATATTCGTAGACGGTTTCTTGCAAATGGTATTTCCAGCCTGTCAGACCAGGGGCGTTCGG
Organism: Blautia sp.; assembly: GCA_017515945.1. Classification (GTDB taxonomy): domain Bacteria; phylum Bacillota; class Clostridia; order Lachnospirales; family Lachnospiraceae; genus Blautia_A. Next base: position 440 of record JAFWDX010000402.1, read on the forward strand.
GCCGCCCTGTAACAAAAATGACTGCAACTGATGTAGAATCAAAAGTAAACGATATTATCTCTACCGCTTTTTCGACCGGTACTTCGATACCCTCAGTGAAGGATATCGCAGGAACACTGAATGCCCGTCAGGATATCGTTCGGGATGTATTAAAGAAAAAGGGCCTTATCCAACAACGCAAAAGCAATTGGGTATTTCCAGTCCAGGATACCCCCGGAGCAAAGACTATCGATTTGTGCGGCCTTTTTCTTTCTCATTACACGCAGCTTATTTTGATCCGGGCATTTGATCCCGATTCAACAGTTGCTTCAACAGAGTCTGCTGTTGTTACCAGGAGCAAAGCTGTGGCATCTGTTTTAGCAACAGCCGCCACAGAGAACGGCTTTGTTAATCTTGCCCATGCACTGGAGTCCTTTCCTTTCGAAGCCGAAACCCGTTCTTCAGAAAAAGCAGACGCATTGGCGTTTGTAAAGAATCTTTATACAGAATTCCACAATAACGAAAATGAAGAGTACCACCTTTTTATTTGTGGAGATTCACTGGCTGAGCACAGTCGGTCTTTGCTCTCCGGGATTTCGGTTCATATGGAGCCGGACAGCCAGGCATGGACCGCAACAGCTGAAAGCATCTTCGGTATTCTCTGCGATAAGGATCCAGGTCTCTCAAGAAGAATTGTTGAAGGAATAACTACATTCATTCATTGCTCATCAAATGACAATGCCATTTTTCGGTGGAAAAAGAATATGCCCGACCAGGATGTATGCTGCAATAGCGACGAATCAATCCAGATGCAGAAAAACAGATCCGATAAACCGGCCGGAACAATTGAATTTGAAGCCCGCATAATGGGTGATGACGGCAAATGGATCACATATACTGCTGAAGGATTAAGTTCTGTCAGGCAGGAACAGTTCAATATGAAGGATGCTAATGCCTATCTCAATTCTTTCGACATAATTGAACAGGCCATAGCAAAGGTCAGCCATGATGCGGCAAGAGGTATAAACGAAGCCTATGCAGCAGACCTTGTAAAAAAAACGAATCAGCGGAAGAAACAGCTACCAGATTGATCAGACTGCAAAGCGAAAATGGGCTTCTTTATGTACCTATGCTCAAATCATCATTGAAGGGAATAAAAAATACCGGATATTTGTGGAGCCGGTCGATCGTTTCATATATTGAGCAGGGAATGTCAATTGAATCGGGAAACGGGATCAATCATCTTTTAAACCTGCTTCTGCACAGAACAGCTCCTGCTTCCAAAATTAAACTCAGGACCATGACGGATCTTGTCAGACGTCATGGGGAACAATACATTAACGAACAGGTTTCCTGGGGAAACCGTATATTGGAAGAAAATGGCTGGAATCCGGAAAGTGCGCTTCCTTACGAAGAAACCATAACAGATTTCCGCACTCAGGAAGATGCTTCAACATGGCTGTCCTGTGGTAACAATCTTACAGATGAACAGGAAAAAGCCGCGGTTGATGATCTGATTAAAGATATCAACAGCAGACGCCTTCCGGAAGCACAGATACCGGCAGGCTCAATCAAGCCGTATCAGGTGGAGCCGGATGACAGTTTAACCATTAAGGTGTCTCTGGACGGCGTAAATTCCAAGCGCCAGAAAGACAAACGGTCGAAAGGGATTCATGAAGAAGAACCCTGCTTCATTCAGGACATGAATGACGGGCCGGCTGACTATGGCAGGGCACCGGATCCGAAAAAACGTCCCAAAGTCGAAACATCGGTTGCCGTGATTGAGGTTGATCAACAGAAATACGTTTTTGCTGCAAGAAATATGTTCGAAGTATGCAAGCTTGTTCTTGCTTTTCTGCTGTATCATAAACTGCTTGTTAATCGAAACGTTGTATTCTTCGTAGACGGCGGCAAAGATATCAGGAAATGTATCAATGACCTCTTTGCGTTTTGCACTCACCAGGTTGTATTGGATTGGTTCCATCTGAAAAAACACTGTCTCGAATGGTTGAGTATGTCACTGTGCGGTGGTAAGCAAAACAGGGAGATGCAGTATACCGTGCGCCGACAGTTGTTTCACATACTATGGGCGGGAAACGTCGAAGGCGCCATTGCTTATCTTGAATCTCTCGACAGCTCAAGTATCAAAAACAGACAAAGACTGGATGAGCTTATTTCGTATCTTCGAAATAAAGACCCTGAAATCGCATGTTATGCGGTGAGGAGAAGTCTCGGTTTGAGGATTTCCAGTAACCGCGTAGAAAAAGCAAATGACCTCATTGTGGCGGAACGGCAAAAAGGAAAAGGAATGAGCTGGTCCCGCCAGGGTAGCTGGTCATTGGCTAATATAACAACAATGTACCTGAATCATGAAGCTGACCAGTGGCACAGAGAAGGAATAATATCATATCAGATGTACGATTGCTATGGTCAGCTGTTTGTTCAGCAAGCATCTTAACAATGGATGACCTGATAACAGCGGTGATTTATTTCACCGCTCAGGTCGAAAAAATTAAAAAAATTGTTGACAAAGACGAGAGTCTCTGATATTATTAGCAACTGTGAGCGGGAGAGCTTCCCCTCATGTGCTGCTGTGGCTCAGTCGGTAGAGCGTCGCCTTGGTAAGGCGGAGGTCACGGGTCCGATTCCCGTCAGCAGCTTTTTTTATGTCCGGAATTCCTGCTGCGGCAGGAATTCCTTTTTTTTACCCTCCTTAAGTGATGCCGGTTTTTCTTGTACTCCTGTGATCAGATAAATGGAAATATAATGCAAGAATGGATTTACAGATATGAATATGAATTTGCTTTTTATTGTCAACAGCGTCCTGCTTGGCGCGGGTCTGGCGATGGATGCGTTTTCGGTTTCCATCGCGGACGGATTGAATGAGCCCGGGATGCCCAGAAAGAGAATGTGCATGATCGCGGGTACGTATGCCTTTTTTCAGTTTCTGATGCCTGTCACAGGCTGGTGCTGCGTGCATTTCGTCGCACAGGTCTTTACAGCCGTTCAGAAATATATTCCGCTGATCGCTTTGATGCTCCTGCTTTTCATAGGCGGGAAGATGATCATGGAAGGCGTCCGCGGAGGCGATGATGCAGAGGAGGGGAATCTCCGCGGACTGGACCCGGGCACCCTGATCCTCCAGGGAATTGCCACGTCTATAGATGCGCTCTCCGTGGGATTTACGATCGCCTCATATAATATGAGGATGGCGGTATATTGTTCGGTGATCATTGCCTGTGTCACTTTTGTGATCTGCATGGGCGGACTGATATTCGGACGGCTGCTTGGCAGTAAATTTGCCGGCAGAGCGGGAATCCTGGGCGGTTGTATCCTGGTCGCCATCGGTCTGGAGATATTTATCCGCGGTATTTAATAATTACTTATTTATTTTTAGAAAGGTGTGAAGCTCCATGAAAGACAGAAAAATCTTTTGCCTCAACAATATCAGTCCGGCCGGTACGGCTCATTTCCGTCAGGGTTATGAGCTGACGGACAGCATTGAGCATGCGGCAGGTGTGCTGGTGCGCTCGGCGGATATGCATGACATGACCTTCGGGCCGGAATTGCGTGCCATAGCCCGGGCGGGAGCCGGTGTGAACAATATTCCTCTGGACGTCTGTGCGGAGCAGGGGATCGTGGTCTTTAACACCCCGGGAGCCAATGCCAATTCTGTCAAGGAGCTGGTGCTGGCCGGTCTGATGCTCGCTGCCAGGGACATTGTGGGCGGTGCCCAGTGGGTAAGGGAGCATGCCGGAGAAGATGGGATCGCAAAAGCTGCCGAGAAAGCCAAAAAAGCCTTTGCGGGTCATGAGATCCAGGGGAAGACCCTGGGCGTGATCGGCCTCGGCGCCATCGGCGTGCTTGTAGCCAATGCGGCCGTGGAACTGGGAATGGAGGTATATGGATATGATCCTTATCTCTCCGTCCATTCGGCGTGGAATCTTTCCAGCAAGGTGCATTATTCTGCCAGTCTGGAGGATCTGTACAGGGTCAGCGATTTTCTGACAATCCATGTGCCTTACATGGCGGCTACCAAGGGAATGATCGACGCGAAGGGCATCGCCATGATGAAAGACGGCGCAGCCTTCCTTAATTTTGCCAGGGATGCCCTGGTTGATGAAAAAGCCATGGCAGAGGCTCTGGAAAGCGGGAAAATACGTGTGTATGTGACGGATTTTCCGAATGAGTGTTCCGTGAAGATGAAAAATGCGGTTGTGCTGCCTCACATCGGAGCCTCCACGGAGGAGGCGGAAGATAACTGCGCGGTCATGGCTGTAAAGGAGATGCAGGATTATCTGGATAACGGGAATATCACTCATTCTGTCAATTATCCGGATCTGAATGCGGGAATATGTAATTCTCCGGCCCGGATCGCGATCCTGCACAGGAATATCCCGAACATGCTTTCGCAGATCACATCGTTCTTTGGAAACAACGGCCTGAATATCGAAAACCTCGCCAGCAAGGTGAAGGGCGATTATGAGTATACCCTGATCGATCTTTCCTCCCGCATGCCTTCTGACACCAAGGAGAGGCTGAAAGAGATCGACGGAGTGCTGCGTGTGAGACAGATCACTAATTGATTATATTTGGTAACGTGATGGAACTGAACGAAATACTGTCTGTTACAGGCACGGATTATCTGAAAATGACCATACGTCTGCTGGAGGAGGCGGATCTGGCGTCCCGGATCGGTGACCGCTCGTCCCGGATCGCCTTAAAGCCGAACCTGGTTTCTCCTTCGCCGCCTTCATATGGCGCGACCACACACACGGAGATCGTTGCGGGGATCATAACTTATCTCCGGAAAAGGGGATTCGGAGATATCCGGATCATGGAGAGCTCCTGGGTCGGCGCCAGAACAAAGGATTCCATGGAGATCGCAGGCTATGATATCCTCTGCAGGGAGTATGATGTACCTTTCCTGGACATGCAGAAAGAAAAGTCTTTTATAAAGGACTGCGCAGGCATGAAGCTGAGCATCTGTAATGCCGTGAAGGATGTGGACTTCCTGATCAATATTCCGGTACTGAAGGGACACTGCCAGACCCGGATGACATGCTGCCTGAAAAATCTGAAAGGGCTCATTCCCTCAAAGGAGAAAAGGCGCTTTCACTCGATGGGCCTGCATAAACCGATCGCCCATCTGGCCGCCGGCATCCGTCAGGATTTTATTGTCGTGGATAATATCTGCGGTGATCCGGATTTTGAAGACGGAGGCAATCCGCTGGTCAGAAACAGGATTTTCGCCGGATGCGACCCGGTTCTTCTGGATACTTATGGATGCCGGATCCTTGATCTGGACCCGGAGGATGTAGGATATCTCGTGCTGGCGGCCGGATTGGGGGTGGGCAGCATGGATATACAGCATGCCAGGATCCGGACATTGGATGATAAAGGCTCCGGACAGGAAGAGCCTGTGCCGCATAAGATCGTTGCGCTCTCGGATGCAGTGGAAGAGGTGGAATCCTGCAGCGCCTGCTATGGTTCCCTGATTCCGGTGCTGGAGCGGCTGCGCAGTGAGTTTGAAGAAACAGGCAGACCCTGGGATCTGCCTGCTCTGCTCGGGGACAAGATCTGCATCGGACAGGGCTGGCAGGGGAAGTCCGGCAGGATTGGCATCGGCAGATGCACAAGAGCCTTTGAATACAATATCGGGGGCTGTCCTCCTGAACAGGAAGAGATCTATTCATTTTTGCGCAGACTGATCGATATTTCGTAACCGTTCGGTCATAAGCTCCTGGACAGCTTCAGAAAGCAAGTTCCTTCACAGTTACCGATGATTCATTAATTTACGGATGACTCCTTATATAGCCTGTGCGGGAATTTTGAATTACAGATACATCAGGGTAACGTGATAACATAAAAAACAAGCAACTGTTCAGACGCAGAGTCACAGGCCTCCTGACTGTGAAGGAGCTTGTGACTGAACAGTTACAGGATTTCTATACCAGAGGAGGGACGGCTATGCCGGGCGGTGAGCACAGAACGAGCCGTGTGCTGCTTCTTTTATGTATGCTTATGAGTGCGGGATGCGCCGGACTGCTGACAGAGTCATCCTCTGCACCTTATGTTTCTGATTCGGAAAAATCAGCAGATGTCATTGTGGCGGAGGGTATCAGTCCGCTGGACATGCTGAGCGGGGTCTTTGAGTCTCCGGATGCTGATCCTGAGGAGGGGGCTGAGCCCGTGACGGAAAGCGTCAGTGCAGATGCCGGGACTGAGGAGGATTATCCTGTGAGGCTGCAGGGAGGCTCCGTCTATCTGGCAGAGGCACTTCCGGCAGTCAAATCACCCTACGAGGTTTCACCTGAAGCGGAAAGAGGAGTCTGGTCATGGGATGGCACAGGCTGGCTGTTTATGGTTGATGGGATCCCGTATAAGGGCTGGCTGAATGATACGGATGGCAAGCGCTATTTCCTCAATTCCGACGGGTATATGAGGACCGGCTGGATCAAGGATGACGGGGAGAGATACTATCTGGACGATGACGGGATCATGGTGACCGGAGAGGTGACAGTAGGTAAAAAAACCTACATCTTTGCGGATACCGGCATCCTGCAGGAAGAGGTGGAGCCGACGGAGGCCCCGGCCGCCCCTGCGAAGTCATCCGACCAGACGGATCCTTCAGAATCTGAGACAAAAGCTGATGACGGGCAGGACGGGGAAGCCGCCTCGGAAGGAAAAACCGAAAAGGTTTCCGGGAGTGTGTCCACGCAGGATACTGTTCGGACGGCGGCTGTGAATTCCGTAAAAAAAAAAAAGCGGGCATGATCGCGTTGACCTTTGACGACGGACCGAGCGACCTGACTGACGATCTGTTGGACTGCCTGGAAAAATACCAGGCAAAGGCGACATTTTTCATGGTCGGAAAGGAAATCGAAAATTTTCCTGATATGGTACGACGCATGGAAGCGATCGGATGCGAGCTGGGAAATCATTCCTATGATCATAAAAACCTCACTACGCTTACGCAGAGTGAAATTGAGTCAGAGCTTTCCCGTGTGGATGAACTGCTTACCGAACTTGCCGGGCACCCTGCCACTGTGGTGCGGCCGCCATACGGCGCGTATAA
>JAFWDX010000403.1 GCA_017515945.1 Blautia sp.
CATAGGATACCTATGAACAAATTGTTAACGTGTTCACAGAATGTTACCGGGGCCTGACCCCATTTTACGTTCAAATCCGGTGCTTAGCTCTTGCCGTCAAGTCTTTCAAGCAGATCCCAGACGCCCAGCATATACTGTACGCCGAATGCACGGTCATATTTACCATAGCCCGGGCGGCAGGTGCCGGGGCCTTCCTCCCACAGCTGGCGGCCATGGTCCGGACGGATGTAGCCTTCGAAACCGCAGTCATGGAAGGCACGGAGGATCTCGATGATGCCCGTCTCACCGCAGCAGTCGCGATGGGCAGCTTCGGAGAAGTCCCCGTTCGGGAAGTGATGGATGTTGCGGATATGGCCAAATGCGATACGGTCGCAGTGCTTGCGCACGATGTCCGCGCAGTTGTTCGCGGGATTCGAGCTCAGGCTGCCTGTGCAGAGTGTCAGGCAGTTGCAGGGATGATCGACGGTCGTGAGCAGCTTTTCGCAGGCCGCTTCATCCACCATCAGGCGGGGCAGACCAAAGATATCCCATGGCGGATCGTCCATGTGAATGGCCATTTTGATGTCGTTCTCTTCGCAGACGGGCATAAGGGCGCGCAGGAAGTAGAACAGGTTCTCCCAGAGCTTGTCTTTGGTGACAGGCGCGTAAGCTTTGAACAGCTCATCGAGCTTGGCCATGCGCTCCGGCTCCCAGCCGGGGAAGGTCATATTGTACTTTTCCGTGAAGCTCATGATGTAATCGGCCATCGCCTTATAGTCGTCCTTGATCATGTCTTTCTCATAGAAAAGTGCGGTCGAACCATCGCCGACCGGATGGAACAGATCGGTCCTCGTCCAGTCAAATACCGGCATAAAGTTGTAGCAGATCACCTTGACACCGAATTTGCCCAGATTGCGGATGCACTGTTTGTAGTTTTCGATCAGGGCGTCCCTGGTGGGAAGTCCGATCTTGATGTCGTCATGAACGTTTACCGATTCCACGATCTCGGCGTCAAAGCCGTAGGCATGGATCTGATCCACAACCTCTTTGATCTCCGATTCCTCCCAGATCTCTCCGGGAAGCTTGTGATGGAGTGCCCAGACGATGCTTTCCACTCCGGGGATCTGTTTGATGTCCGCAAGGGTAATGGGGTCGTTTCCTTCACCATACCAGCGCCAGCCCATTTTCATCGGCATGTATGTCACTTCCTTTCTTTTATATTGGAGCGTCTGAATACCTGGAATCCCATGTATTCAGACACTCTGTTCATACTACGGTACAGATATTGTATACTATCTGATCGCTCCCGGGAACCTCTCACCCGAGATATTTCTTGAGTGTAGCTCTGACAGCGCCAGGTCCTGCCAGCTCTTCGGCAAAGAAGCCTTCGATCTTTTCTCCGAGTCCGGCTTTGTACAGGTCGCTGCCGAAAATATTAGCGTTGCTCAGGATCGGAGCCAGCTTTTCATGGAGATCCGCGCCTGTATCGCCAAGCTTGATCCCTGCAAGTGCAGCCGAAAGTTCATCCAGCATCGGATCCATGGAGCGTTCGAATTCCTCGCCCTCATCGTCTACGCCAATCAGGTAACGCAGCCAGCCGGCCAGAGCCAGCGGAATGGCTTCGAGCTTTTTGGCATCGCCGTACTTCTCGACATAGGACTTGATGGTCTCACCATAGCGGATGCCAACCTTCTGAGAGGTATCCGTGGCGATACGCTGCGGCGTATCAGGCATAAAGGGATTCGGGATACGGATATTGATGACCTCATCCACGAAGTCCTGCGGAGAAAGGATGCCGGGGTCTGTCACGACGGGCATGCCCTCGACCGGTCCGATCCGGTGAACCAGCTCTGCGAGCTGCGGGTCCTTCATCTCATCCGCGATCAGCGTATAGCCCAGCAGGCAGCCATAAACGGCCAGGGCTGTATGCAGCGGGTTGAGGCAGGTGGTGACCTTCATGCGCTCGACCTTGTTGACGGTGTCTCTGTCGGTCATATACACGCCGGCTTTTTCCAGGGCCGGACGGCCGTTCGGGAACTTGTCCTCGATGACCAGATACTGCGGTCCTTCGGCATTGACGAAGGGCGCGATGTAGGTGCGCTTGGAGGTGATGACCGGAGCCATGTCCTCGATGCCGAGCTTCTCCAGCTCTGCCTGCACGGACTCAGCCGGGCGCGGCGTGATCTTGTCGATCATGGACCAGGGGAAGGCGATCTGTGACTCATCCTGCAGCCAGGCGACGAACTCGGCCGGGACGACGCCCTTTGCCTGCCAGGCCTGGGCCATGCCGACCACGGAGCTCATGAGCTTCTCGCCGTTGTGGGAGCAGTTGTCCATGGAAACGACGGCCATCGGATACTTGCCTGCTTTATATCTCTCATAAAGCAGAGCGGCCACGATGGACATGGCTGAATTGTAGGCCGGCGCGCAGGCTTCACTGCCGGGACCGGCATCGATGTCCGCCTGTACAAAGGGGAAGAACTTCCCGTCTGAGCCTTTGAGGGCATAGCCCTTCTCGGTGATTGTAAAGGAAACCATCTGCAGACCGGGATCCGTAAAGATGTCGCGCAGCCGCTTCCAGGTGGCGGCGTCTCCTGTCTGAGCCTTGATGGCTTCCGTAAGGGAACCGATGATCTGCTTGTCCGTAGAGCCGTCGGCTTTCAGCGTCACACCCAGGACAAGATTGTCATATGCATCGTAGATCTTGTCGACAACGTCGAAGTCAAAGGATTCCACGCAGGTGATACCCTTGTCTGTCTCTCCTTCGCTGATCAGTCTGTCGGCCAGGCTGCCGATAAAGATACGGAAGATGTTGCCGATTCCGAAGTGGACCCACACAGGTGCCTTGCGGGTGTTTTCCGCGATCTGGCATACATCATAGGACGGAAGTGTGACGCCTGCCGCCTTCCATGCATCCGCCTGCCTGAGTCCTTCGATTGAAAGTTTCATAGCCGGTACCTCCTGTTCAGTGCTGTTTGAAATGCGCGAGTATATAATGTTACATTTTACTTATTCAAAAGTAAGAACGATCTTGCGGATGGAGGGATCCCTTGAATCATTGAAATCAAAGGCCTTCTGCGCATCCAGGAAATGGAAGGTATGGGAGATCTTGTGATCCAGATCCAGCTTGCCGGCGTTGATCAGATCGATCGCTTCCTGGAATTTCCTGTTCTGAAGTCTGGAACCGCGGATATCCAGTTCTTTGGATGTAATGCCGAACTGCGTGACCTCGGTCGGGGCAACGGAAAAGCCCATGGTGATCACGCGGCTTGCATTTCCGGCCACACGGATCAGAGTGCCAAGGGAATCCTTTGTGCAGGCGCAATCGATGGCCAGCGTCGTGCCGTAGCCATCGGTCGTGTACTCTTTGATCTTTTCATCGATGTTCTCTTTGAGCAGATTGATCGCGTAGTCCGCACCGGCGTCCAGGGCCTCCTGCAGCTTTTCGTCCACGACATCCGCTACGATGATCTTTGCGCCGCTGAGCTTCGCGATGCTGAGCATTCTGGTACCAAGGGCACCCACGCCCATGATCAGAACCTCGTCCTCCGCCTCGATCTGTGCTCTGGAGCAGGCCTGGATGGCGATGGTGGTGGGCTCGATCAGCACGGCATCCTCATAACGCAGGGAATCCGGCAGCAGATAGCAGTCCGTATCCGGCACAGCCATGTACTCCCGATAACCGCCCTCGATGTGCACGCCGCGGACGGCCAGATGCTGGCAGACGTTGGGACGGCCGTGACGGCAGGCATAGCAGTGGCCGCAGGCCGTTACCTGATCGATGATGACACGGTCGCCGACCTTGACCTTTTTCGCGGTCTCACCGACCTCTACCACCTCACCGACCATCTCGTGGCCGATCACGCGGGGATACGTCGCGGCGGCGTTGGTTCCATGGTAAATACCCACATCCGAGCCGCAGATACCGGCGGCTTTGATCTTAACCAGGACATTGTTTTTCTCGTCGATCACCGGCTTGTCCATCTCAATGATCCTGAGCTCTTCCGGTTTGACGATCTGAACGGCTTTCATTTTTACAGACATATGATTACCTCTTGTTTGTTCGTATCGTAACTGTTCAGTCACAGGTTACCTCACAGTTACGAGGCCAGGCACAGGCGCCTTTCGTCGCAATGAAAGCACGCCTCCCAAGGGACGCCTGCGGTGTGGCCCTGGCTGTTCAACTTTTTCTCATGCACCTGCAAAGGCACGCCTGCGGTGTCGCAGAAAATGCGAGGTGCTGACTGGACAGTTACTCTGAATCAAATTCATGAAAACAGGTTTTGCGGGATCAGCCCCCTGTAAACAGTCTCATGATACCTACGGATACAGCCGGGACATAAGTCACCAGAGCCAGCACCGTAAAGTTGGAGATCAGGAAAGGCACGAGGGCTTTTACATTCTCTGACAGCTTGTTCCCTCCTATGGCCGTAGCCGCAAAGAGGCAGACACCGACGGGCGGTGTGCACAGGCCCAGCACCAGGTTCATGACCACGATCAGGCCGAACTGGATCGGATCCACGTTCACCTGCATGGCCACCTGCAGCAGGACCGGGAAGAGGATCAGCAGAGCCGCGATGGTCTCCATGAACATGCCGACAAAGATCAGGAAAAGATTGATCAGCAGGAGGATGATGTACTTGTTGGTGGTCAGGCTGAGCATCGCATCGGCGATCATATTCGGGATGCGTTCCTTGGTCAGGATATAGGCAAATACATTGGCAAAAGCGACCAGGGCCATGATGGCGGCTGCGCTTGAAAGGGTCTGCTTCAGGCATTCATAGAAGGTCTTAAGGTTCATCTTTTTGTAGATAAAGAAGCTGACGATCGTGCCGTACACCACGCAGACGATGGAGGCTTCGGTGGGGGTCATGACTCCGCCCATGATGCCAAAGAGGATAATGGCGGTCATGATGATCGCCCAGATCGCTTCCCGTCCGGCGTGAAGGATCTCGCGAAGGGGGAGCATCTTATCTCTCTTCGGATAGTTGTTTTTCCTGGATTCGATGTAGCATACCAGCGCCATGCCACCGCCCATCAGGATGCCCGGAAGGATGCCGGCCATGAACATCTTGGAAACGGACAGGCCGGTCATCGTGGCGGCGATGATCATCGGCACGGAGGGGGGGATAATCGGTCCCATGCAGGAGCTGGCGGCCG
>JAFWDX010000404.1 GCA_017515945.1 Blautia sp.
TCAGGCCGGGGGACAGGTTCTTTGACTCACATTTTTGTGAGCCAAGTAACCTGGCCCCCTGACTCATTAGACCGCGACTCAACTTGTTCTCGCGAATATCATGTGTTATATTCGTGTCAGGATGTGCAGTACGGAGGGGTTTTCCATGACAGAACAGAAAACCGTGTCTCGATGGGAAAAGAGGCAGGGTTTCAGGAGAACCTGCCGGGTGAGATGAGCTGCTATGATCAGCTTTGTTTCCGGGAATGTTTCAGGACTGTTCAGACTGGATTTGATAATAATTAATATGGAGTGAAAGAGGGAAGAAAAGATGAAAGAAAGTTTTTATATTACATCATCCCAGCTCACAGGGGATATCTGCCCCGTTTTTCGGAAATGCTTTACCATATCCGGTGAGATCAAATGTGCGCAGATCAATGTGTCTGCTTTAGGCGTGTATAATGCCGTGCTGAATGGACACAAAGTTGGTGATGATGTGCTGGCTCCCGGCTGGACTGCTTATGGCAGCCGTCTTCAGTATCAGTGCTATGACATAACACCTCTTCTGAAAAAGGAGAATGAACTGCAGGTGACTGTGGGCAGGGGCTGGTTTTCTTCGCCGATGCCGGGCTTCACGGAAGGTGAGGAAAAAAATGAGCGGATGAACTGCCAAAGGGCTCTGATTGGGGAAATCTGCCTGACATATGAGGACGGGAGGCAGGAGATCCTGAGGACGGACGATTCCTGGGAATGGGCCTGCAGTCCTGTTCTTTTCAGTGAGATTTATGATGGTGAGATTTATGATGCGCGGCTGAATCCGGTCGCGTGGGAAAAGGCCTCCATTCTCGATTGGTCAAAGGATATCCTGATTCCTCAGGAGGGCGAGGCGGTTCGGGAGATGGAACGTGTCGCACCGAAGGAGATCATTCACACACCGGTGGGCGAGACGGTTATCGATTTTGGACAGGAGGTCACCAGTTATGTGCAGATCTGTCTGCCCGATGCGAAGGCAGGGGATCAGGTTGAATTCCTGCACGGAGAAGTCCTCGACCAGCAGGGCAATTTTTATAATGACAATTACCGCTCGGCGAAGGCGCATGTGCTGTATACCTGCAGGGACGGCGCGCAGACCTGGCATCCGCAGCTGACTTTCTTTGGTTTCAGATACATTAAGCTGGTACAGTTCCCGGGGACACCTGAGCTTCAGGATTTTGAGGCTGTTGTGGTTTATTCTGACATTAAGAGGACCGGCTGGATCGAGACCGGACATGCCGGGGTCAATCAGCTGATCTCCAACATCTTCTGGGGACAGAAGGGTAACTTCCTGGATGTGCCGACAGACTGCCCACAGCGCGATGAGCGGCTGGGGTGGACTGGCGATGCCCAGGTATTTGTCCGTACCGCCAGCTATAATTATGACGTTGAAAAGTTCTTTACCAAATGGCTCCATGATCTGGCGGCAGATCAGCGCCCGGACGGAGGCGTCGGCATGGTGATCCCGGATTATCTGCCGGATGGCCAGCCCAGCGCGGCCTGGGGCGACGCAGCGGTGATCTGCCCGTGGCAGATCTACAGAACCTATGGTAATCCGCAGATCCTTGCAGACCAGTTTGAAAGCATGAGGAAGTGGGTCGATTATATTGGCTCTGTGACCAATACAAAGGACCTGTGGACCGGCGGAGAACATTTCGGCGACTGGCTCGGACTCGATGCGCCATCCGGCAGCTATAAGGGTTCCACCCGGGAGGACTTTATCGCATCAGCCTTTTACCTGTATTCCACGGATCTGCTGATCAAAGCGGGTAAGGTGCTTGGAAAGGATATGGCCGAATATGAAGCCCTTAAAGGCAGGATCCGGACTGCTTTCAGCAAAGCTTTCCCTGAATACAAGACACAGACCGAGCATGTGCTTGCCTTGTATTTTGGGCTGACGGATCAGCCGCAGCGGACGGCCGATGAACTGGCAGAAATGATCCGTGCGGCCGGCACTTCGATGAAGACCGGATTTGTGGGTACGCCGTATCTGCTCCATGTGCTGACTGAGTACGGTCACAGCGATGTGGCGTATGACCTGTTCCTGAGGGAGGCTTATCCCTCCTGGCTCTATTCCGTGGGCAAAGGTGCCACCACCATCTGGGAGCACTGGGATGGGATCATGGAGGACGGAAGCTTCTGGAGCACCGATATGAACTCCTTTAATCATTATGCCTATGGCTCTGTGGCCGACTGGCTATATGAGAAAGCCGCAGGCATCCGTCCGTTGGAGGCGTATCCTGGATTTATGAGGGTCCGGATCGAGCCCGTCACAGATAAACGCCTGGGCAGCCTGGAGGCTCGTCTGCAGACACGCTCCGGGCTGATCTGCTCCGGATGGAAGTATATCGGCGACGCGGTCCGTTACGAGATCCGGACGGAGGTTCCTGCCACGATCTGTATCGGCGGGAGAGAGCAGGAGGTTATGCCCGGTAATTATACATTCTGGGCATGAGTCAGGTGGACAGGTCCCTTGACTCATCTGACCTTCTGAGAAGGCTGAGGTGGTCAGGGGGACAGGTGCCTTGACTCATCTGGTCTTCTGAGAAAGATGAGGTATGGCCCCGTCAGTGTTCGGGCAAGAGTCAGGGACATGTTCCTTGATTCATCCGTTCTGGGGAAAAGCCTGAGGGAGATCTCAGGGAAAAGCCTGAGGGAGATCTCAGGAAAAAGCCTGGGGGAGATCTCAGGAAAAAAACCTGAGGGAGATCTCAGGAAAAAGCCTGGGGGAGATCTCAGGAAAGCCTGAGGGAGATCTCAGGAAAAAGTCTGAGGGAGATCTCAGGAAAAAAGCCTGAGGAAGATCTCAGAAAAAGGTCTAAGAGGGATCTCAGGAAAAAGCCTGAGGAAGATAAATGAAAAAATATGGAAATCCGGATGCTTCCGTAGTACTGATCCAGATGGTTGATGACCACGATCTTGAAGGAATAGAGTCCGAAGCGGAAGAGATAAAGAAACTGACGAAGGCAGATTTTTGCCTCACGCCAATAAAGGTAAAAAGCTGGAACCAGGATCTGGCTCCCTGGCCGTCGCCCGCTGTATTCGGCAAGGAATATTTCGGGAATGGCGCCGCTGACACATTGTCCGGAGTGCTGGAATTATGTACGGATCAAACTAAGAAATACATAATCGGCGGGTATTCACTGGCAGGACTGTTTGCATTGTGGGCGGTATACCAGACAGACGTGTTTATCGGTGCAGCGGCGGCTTCTCCTTCCGTCTGGTACCCGGGCTTTGTGGATTACATGCGGGAGAACAGCATTCATGCTGATCATGTATACCTAAGTCTGGGCGACAGGGAGGAAAAGACCAGGAATGCCGTGATGGCTGCAGTAGGTGATCGGATCAGAGAAATATACGCATTGCTTCAGAATCAAAACATTCACACAACTCTGGAATGGAATCAGGGAAATCATTTCAGGGATGCCGACATAAGAACGGCGAAGGCGTTCGCCTGGGTGATGAAGAATCAGAAATGAGTCAGGGGGACAGGTTCCGTGACTCAAAATGGGATTCTGGCCCTTCAAACATTCTGTGATGGTGAGTCAGGGGGACAGGCTCCTTGACTCACGCATATGCGTGAATCAA
>JAFWDX010000002.1 GCA_017515945.1 Blautia sp.
CAAGTGAGTCAGGGAACCTGTCCCCGTGACTCATTTCCCTCTTGACAATCACATATCAGATGTTATAATAAACTCATCAAATGAACAGTTGTTCATATGTTAAACTTTAAAATCACCCAACCAGGAGGATCCGAAAATGAAAAAGACATACAAGATCGACGTTGACTGTGCAAACTGTGCGGAAAAGATGCAGGAGGCAGCTAAACGTACAGAAGGTGTCAAAGACGCCGTCGTCAGCTTTATGACGCTTAAAATGAAAGTGGAGTTCGAGGACGGAGCCGATCCGGCGGAGGTCATGCCACGGGTCAGAGAGAACTGTAAGAAGGTAGAGGACGACTGCGAGGTCTTCCTCGCGTAAGTCTCCGAGAATAACCACACAGAGAACCGTCCCTTGTGTGGCTGTCCCTCGAAAGGAAGCGATCATACCGTGAATAAAAAACAGAAAAATCTGCTGCTGCGTATCCTCTCCGCCGCCGCATGCGTCGCCGTGCTGCTGCTTTGCGATAGAATGATCCCCGCCTGGTACATAAAGCTCCTGCTTTACATGATCCCCTATCTGATCGTGGGTCATGACATCCTGAAGAAGGCGTGGAAGGGCATCCGCAACCGGCAGGTATTTGACGAAAACTTTCTCATGACCGTGGCCACCTTCGGAGCGATCGCGGTCGGCATATACAATGCCACTCACGGAGGCGACGACGATTATCTGGAGGCCGTGGCAGTCATGCTGCTTTACCAGGTCGGCGAGCTGTTCCAGAGCTATGCGGTCGGCCGTTCCAGGCGCAATATCAGCGACCTGATGGATATCCGCCCCGATTACGCCAATATCGAGGAGGATGGGGAACTGGTCCGCGTTGATCCGGATGAAGTGGAGGTCGGCTCGCTGATCGTGGTTCAGCCTGGCGAAAGAATCCCGCTGGACGGTGTCGTTGAGTCCGGTTCTTCCACACTCAATACTGCGGCGCTCACGGGTGAAAGCCTGCCCAGGGAAGTGTCGGAGGGAAGCGAGGTCCTCAGCGGCTGCATCAACCAGTCCGGCGTGCTGACGATCCGCACAACGAAGGAAGCCGACGAATCCACCGCCTCCAAGATCCTGGATCTGGTGGAAAATGCCGCCTCCCGCAAGTCAAAATCCGAGAACTTCATATCTAAATTTGCCCGATATTATACGCCCATCGTCTGTTACGCCGCCCTGGCGCTGGCCCTGCTGCCGCCCATTTTTCTGGCTGTGACAGGCCGGAATCCCATGATCTCCGAATGGCTTTACCGGGCCTGCACCTTCCTCGTGATCAGCTGCCCCTGCGCCGTGGTCATCAACATTCCGCTGAGCTTCTTTGCGGGGCTCGGCGCCGCGAGCAGCCAGGGCATCCTGATCAAGGGCTCCAATTATCTGGAGGCCATGGCCCAGGTGCGTTGCCTGGTGTTTGACAAGACCAGTACGATCACCCGGGGAAATTTTGAGGTTTCCGCGATCCACCACACGCTGCTGGAGGAAGAAAAGCTGCTGGAATATGCCGCGCACATCGAGTGCCATTCCTCTCATCCCATCAGCCTGAGCCTGCAGCATGCGTACGGAAAGCATGTGGACGCGGGCCGGGTCACGGACATCCAGGAAATCAGCGGCCGGGGAGTGACCGGCAAGGTAGATGGCGTTCCGGTCGCTGCAGGCAATGCCGGTCTGATGAAGGACCTGGACATTCCTTATAAGGACTGCCATCATCCCGGAACCATCGTGCACATGGCCATTGACGGAAAATATGCCGGCCACATCGTGATCTCAGACGAGATCAAGCCTTCGTCAGCCGACGCCATCGCCGAGCTGAAGAAAGCCGGCGTCCGAAAGACCGTCATGCTGACCGGCGACTCCGAAAAGACCGCACAGGCCGTTGCTGGGCAGGTCGGAATCGACGAAGTCCACGCCGGCCTGCTGCCCGCAGACAAGGTTTCGCTGGTGGAAACGCTCCTCACCCAGACAGGCAGGAACGAAAAGCTCGCCTTCGTCGGCGACGGCATCAACGACGCGCCGGTCCTCTCCCGCGCCGATATCGGCATCGCCATGGGCGCCCTTGGATCCGACGCAGCCATCGAGGCCGCGGATGTGGTTCTGATGGATGACGACCCGCTCAAGATCACAAAAGCCATCCGAATCTCCCGCAAATGCCTGCGCATTGTCCATGAGAATCTGATCTTTTCGCTGGGAATCAAGGTGATCTGTCTGATCCTCGGCGCGGTCGGCATTGCAAATATGTGGATCGCCATCATCGCCGATGTCGGCGTTATGATCCTGGCCGTGCTGAACGCGATCCGGGCGCTGTTTGCAGACCGCTAAACCAGATGATCTTAATATGTGGAATCAAAGAGTCTCATGTATTTTAAAGATGCTGCTATAAATTGAACAGAGGTAGTTTGATGAATCATGAACTTGAACATATCATGG
>JAFWDX010000043.1 GCA_017515945.1 Blautia sp.
ATGAGTCAAGGAGCCTGTCCCTGTGACTCATTTTCGGAATGGAGGGTCGGGTATACAGACAAATGAGAAAAAGAATAGAGGAATATATTAAAGATCTGGGCGTAAAAAGCGTGATCATTTCGACATTTGTTTTTTTGGCTACAATTGGCCTTACTCTTGCGGGTACCTATCATCTGTACAATGCCGTGAAGGGAAAAATTTATCTGCAGGGCCGGATCAATGCTGTCCAATCTGCTAAGGAATTTGACAATTATCTCATCGTGAGAAAGAATACAGTCATGCTTGCCACTCATGTCGTGGAGGAAATGCTCAGGGCAGGGGAAGCAAACAGCGAGATCCTGGAGTATCTGGAATCGGAATCTGTCAGTATAAAGAAATTCATTGACAAGGACTATACCGGTCTCTATGGCTGGATCAACGGGGAGTATCTGGATGGCGTTGGCTGGGTCCCTGATGAGGACTATGTGCCGACTGAGCGCCCATGGTATGTGGAGACCGTTGCGGATGACAGCGATGTGACTTTTGTAAAACCATATCTGGATGATCAGACCAAAACGGTGCTGACGACCATGGCCAGAAAGCTGTCGGATGGAGAGAGTGTCCTGGCTCTGGATGTGACACTGGGACGCATACAGGTCATTACGGAAGAGATCACGCAGAATTCCCCGGGCAGCTACGGGATCGTGCTGGACAAGACGGGGCAGGTGATCGCTCATTCGGATGAATCGGAGCTGGGTAAGAATTATCTGGAAGAAACGGGCAGCCTGGGCTCTATCCTGGCACAGCGGCTGTACAGTGATGATGAAAGAGAATTTGAGCTGAGTTATGACGGTCAGAAATACATGGTGTTTGTGGAGCCCATCGAAGGAAATTGGAGAGCGATATCCCTGATCAATACCCGGATATTTTACGTACCTATGATGATAATTGCGTCCCTGCTGATCCTCTTCGTGCTGCTGGAAGTGATCGTTTTTGTTGTAAACATCCGGAATCTGATTGACAAAAAAAGTGCGCTGGCATCTGCTGAGGCTGCGCAGAGCGCGAACCGTGCCAAATCGCGGTTCCTGTCACGGATGAGCCATGAGATCCGCACGCCGATCAATGCCATCATCGGGCTGAATAATCTCGCTCTGCGGGATGAGAGCATATCCCCACATGCCCGGGATGAACTGAACAAGATCGGTGTCAGCGCCCGGCATCTGCTGTCCATCATCAATGATATCCTGGATATGAGCCGCATTGAATCAGGAAAGCTGGAGCTCAAAGAGGAGATATTCTGCTTACATGATTTCCTTGAGGAGATCCATATCGTGATCGAGGGTCAATGCCGGGATAAAGGGCTTCGGTTTGTCTGCGAAACGGAAGGCGAGACGGATAATTATCTGAAGGGAGATAAAGTAAAGCTGAAGCAGGTGATCATCAATATACTGGGTAATTCCGTGAAGTTTACGGATGTGCCTGGCGTGATCACTTTCGCCATCCGTCAGGAGGAGATGCCGGGTGACCGGGTGACACTGCATTTCAGGATGGAGGATACAGGGATCGGTATGGACAGCGATTATATTCCCAGGCTGTTTGATCCGTTTTCCCAGGAGGACAGCGGGATCACCAGCCGGTTCGGCGGGAGCGGCCTTGGTCTGGCAATCACGAAGAGTATCGTTGAAATGATGGACGGAGAGATCCACGTTGAGAGTGAAAAGGGAGTCGGTACCACCTTTATGGTATCGGTCGTCCTCAGCAAGGCTCAGACACCGGAAAGACCTGTGGAGATCCAACAGGAGGATGCAGCCAGAGTGGTCGATCTGTCCGGACTCAACATCCTGATCGTCGAGGATCAGGAGCTTAACGCGGAGGTGCTCTCGGATCTGCTGGATCTGGAAGACATCCGATCCGAATGGGCTCAGAACGGGCAGAAAGGTGTGGAAGCCTTTGAGCAAAGTGAGGAAGGATATTTTGACGCGATCCTGATGGACGTCCGGATGCCGGTCATGGACGGCATGGCGGCGGCCCGAGCCATCCGGCAGCTGAAGCGCCCGGATGCACAGACGATCCCGATCATCGCGCTTTCCGCGAATGCCTTTGAAGACGACGTCGCTGAGTGCCTGCAGGCGGGGATGAATATGCATCTGTCCAAGCCGGTGGATATAGATCTGCTGCTGAATGCGCTGCGGAAACTGGCGGAGGATGGCGGCAGGTGAGATAGATAGGACCAGATGAGTCAGGGGGACAGGTTCCTTGACTCACACGCTGG